>DATFIF010000139.1:0-12106 GCA_035270405.1 Paludibacteraceae bacterium
TAGAACTACCAAGTACATAATAAGGTAAATACATTAACCTATAACAAGTTTAAAAATAACAGATCCATCCGGAATATCTAATTACAACTCAAATGAACTTTATAGAAGAACTTACATGGAGAGGCATGATTCACGACATCATGCCAGGAACCGAAGAACAACTTGCCAAAGAGATGACCACAGCTTATTTAGGCATCGACCCAACGGCTGATAGTTTACATATCGGACACTTATGTGGTGTCATGATGTTGCGTCATTTGCAATTGTGCGGTCACAAGCCGTTAGCACTTATAGGAGGCGCAACTGGCATGATTGGCGACCCATCAGGAAAATCGGCAGAGCGTAATTTGCTTGATGAAGAAACATTGCGTCATAATCAAAATTGCATAAAAATACAGTTAGAAAAGTTTCTCGACTTCAAAAGTGATGCACCTAATGCGGCCGAGTTAGTGAATAACTACGATTGGATGAAAGATTTTACATTTTTAGATTTCGCACGTAAAGTCGGTAAACTCATCACCGTAAATTACATGATGTCCAAAGAATCGGTTAAAAAACGATTAAACGGCGAATATTCGTCGGGCATGAGTTTTACAGAATTCACCTACCAATTATTGCAAGGATACGATTTTGCTCACCTCAACGAAACCAAAAATTGTAAATTACAAATGGGCGGTAGCGACCAATGGGGCAACATCACCACAGGCACAGAATTAATACGTCGCATGAATGGCGGAGAAGCATACGCCCTCACATGCCCGCTGATCACCAAAGCCGATGGCGGTAAATTTGGTAAAACTGAAAGTGGTAATATTTGGCTCGACAAACGCTACACTTCGCCCTACAAATTTTATCAGTTTTGGTTGAATGTAAGCGACGATGATGCGGCTAAATACATCAAAATATTTACATCGATCGAAAAAGAAGCGTGTGAAAATTTAGTGGCTGAACATGCAGAAGCACCGCACTTACGTCTTTTACAAAAACGTTTGGCAAAAGATGTCACTAACATGGTGCATTCTGAAGAGGATTATAATGCGGCCATAGAAGCTTCTACTATTTTATTTGGAAACTCTACTGCAGAAACGCTGCGTAAAATAGATGAAGAGACCTTATTAGCTGTTTTTGAAGGCGTTCCACAATTTGAAATTCTAAAAAGTGACTTAGAAGCAGGAATTCGTCCACTCGAATTGTTAGCAGAAAAAACGCAGATTTTTCCTTCAAAAGGTGAAGCGCGAAAAACTATTTCAGCTGGTGGAGTGAGTATCAACAAAGAGAAAATTAGCGAATTAGAAAGTGATATCGACACGCAAGCACTGCTCAACAATCGCTATATGTTAGTACAAAAAGGGAAGAAAAATTATTTCTTGATTGTTGCAAAATAACCAAGTTTTTGATAACTAGTTATAAAGAAAGCAAGGCTTTAAGCCTTGCTTTCTTTTATTTTTTCTCAATCTCTCGTAATGTTTCCATCTTCTTTTTACGCAGAAATCCATAGATATCTTCGAGATGTTCCGTCACTTTCTGGTTGCCAAATTCAAACACTTTGGTGGTCAATCCATCGAGAAAATCACGGTCGTGACTCACCACAATGAGCGTTCCATCAAAATCATTCAGCGCTTTTTTAAGAACATCTTTTGTACGCATGTCCAAATGGTTAGTCGGCTCATCCAAAATGAGTAAATTCACTGGTTCGAGCAGTAATTTAATCATCGCTAAACGTTGACGCTCGCCACCACTCAATACTTTTACTTTCTTTTCAGAGCCGTCGCGATCGAACATAAATGCACCCAAAATATCACGAATTTTAGTACGAATATCTCCCTTGGCTATGTCGTCAATTGTTTGAAATACTGTGAGTGATTCATCCAACATCGCAGCTTGATTTTGTGCAAAATAGCCAATCTTCACATTATGACCGAGTTGTAACGTTCCTTCAAACGGAATCTCTCCCATAATACACTTCACTAGGGTAGATTTTCCTTCACCATTTTTACCAACAAATGCAATTTTTTCTCCACGTTCAATAGTGAAATTTGCAGCGGAAAATACGTTGTGGTCGCCATACAATTTTCCTACATTTTCAGCAGAAACAGGATAATTTCCTGAGCGTGGTGCTGGTGGAAATTTCAGACGCAACGAACTTGAATCTTCTTCATCCACTTCGACAATATCAAGCTTTTCGAGCATTTTTACACGACTTTGAACTTGTAACGTTTTAGAGTAAGTACCTTTGAAACGCTCAATAAACTCAGTAATTTCAGCAATCATTTTTTGTTGGTCGTCATATTGACGTTGCTGCTGCTCACGACGCTCACGACGCAACTCCAAATAGTGCGAATATTTTGCCTTGTAATCATAAATTCTGCCCATCGTTACTTCAATGGTACGATTAGTTACAGCATCAACGAAAGCACGGTCGTGGCTAATAATAACAACAGCTTTTGCAGAATTTATTAGAAAACTTTCGAGCCACTGAATCGAATCAATATCAAGGTGATTGGTTGGCTCATCGAGTAAAATAAGGTCAGGATTACGCAAAAGCATTTTCGCCAATTCGATGCGCATACGCCAACCGCCACTAAATTCAGACGTGTTACGTGTGAAATCGGAACGTTGAAATCCAAGCCCTAATAAGGTTTTTTCAATGTCTGAATCATAATTGCGCTCTTCTATACCATAAAAGCGTTCGCTCAAATGCGACACTTCTTCAATCAGTTGCATATAAGCATCGCTTTCGTAGTCGGTACGCGTTTCCAATTCGTGATTGATAGTATTAATACGCGTCTCCATGGCATTAATTTCTTCAAATGCTTGTGCCGTTTCTTCAAACACCGTTCGGTTATCTTCTACCAACAAATGCTGTGGCAAATAAGCAATAACGGTATCTTCAGGCGATGAGACATTACCACGACTGGGTTCACGCACACCTGCCAAAATTTTCAGCAACGTAGATTTTCCTGCGCCATTTTTACCCATAAGCGCAATACGATCGGTGTCGTTTATAACAAAGGAAACATCTTTAAACAAAGTTGTTCCAGAAAATTCAACAGCAAGAGCATCTACTGAAATCATATAAATGAAAGGAATTAAATAAGATAAATGGTGCGGTTACAAAACCTCTAATCCGTGTTTAGTAAAAATAGAGCGCGCATTTTGCAAACGTTCTTGCGATAAATTGGCGGTTGTAGCAAGTGGATCGTTCATGCCAAGTGCTTCGTACTTAAACGCACCTAATTTATGATAAGGCAACAACTCTACCTTTTCCACAACGGAATAGTTTTTAAGATAACTGGCTAATCTATTCAATAGCGCATCATCATCCGTCATACCTGGAACCAATACGTGCCGTACCCAAGTACGTTTTCCGATTTGTTGCAAATAATCGAGAAAATCAAGCGCATTTTGCAAACTAGCAGACGTCAATTGTTTATATTGCTCAGCATCAATTGATTTTACATCTAGCAAAACCAAATCAGTCACCTCTAAAAGTTCTTTTACTGCACTGTTTAAGAAACAGCCTGATGTGTCGAGTGCCGTATGTAGTTGTTCTTTACGACACAAGGTGAAAAAATCACGTATGAATTCCGCTTGCATCAAAGGTTCACCACCGGTGAAAGTTACGCCGCCCGTTTTCTGAATATAACTTTTATAACGAACAACTTCAGCTACTAATTCAGATGCTGTCATTTGAATTTTACTGCTAGTAGCGTCCCACGTATCAGGATTATGACAATAAAAACAACGCAATGGACAGCCTTGAGCAAACACTACAAAACGAATGCCCGGACCGTCGACTGTTCCAAAACTCTCAAAAGAGTGAATTTTTCCTATTAGTGCCATGTTTTCAAAATAAAATAGCAAAGTCTAGTTAGTTTAAAACCAGAAACTTTGCTACTTGTATTGTTTATAATTTTAAATTCTATCGCTAATCGTACGTGAAATCACATCCAATTGTTGTTCTTTAGTGAGGCGTACAAAATTCACCGCATAACCCGACACACGAATGGTTAATTGTGGATATTTTTCGGGATGCTCCATAGCATCTACCAACAACTCTTTATTAAAGACATTGACATTCAAATGCTGACCGCCATTGGGCGTAAAGTAACCATCTAACAGACTCACGATGTTGTCGATACGCGATTCCATATTTTTACCTAACGCATCTGGAGCGATAGCAAATGTGTACGAAATTCCGTCGTGAGCATGATGGAAAGGCAACTTAGCAACCGAAGCTAAGGCTGCAACAGCTCCATTTTTATCACGACCGTTCATCGGATTGGCTCCTGGTGAAAATGGCATTCCAGCAAGACGACCATCAGGCGTACTTCCTGTTTTCTTTCCGTAAACTACGTTAGATGTAATGGTCAAAATTGATTGAGTTGGAATTGCATTGCGATACGTTTGATGTTGACGTAAATATTCCATGAATTTCTCGGTAATTTCTACTGCAATTTTATCGGTATTATCGTCATTGTTACCAAAAGCCACATACTCACCTTCGCGTTCAAAATCGACAGCTAAACCACGTTCGTCACGAATGATGCGAACTTTACAATCGCGAATCGCAGCCAACGAGTCAGTCACAATTGAAAGACCAGCAATACCCGTTGCGCGAATACGTTGAACTTCTAAGTCGTGAAGTGACATTTCGAACGCTTCATACGAATATTTATCGTGCATGTAATGAATGATTTTCAAAGCATTGACATATACTTTTGCCAACCAACGCATCATGTGATCGAATTTCATCATCACTTCGTCATAATCTAAATATTCGGAAGTAATAGGAGCGTGAGGTGGAGAAATTTGAGCACCAGTTTTTTCGTCGCGACCACCATTGATAGCATACAACAAACATTTAGCCAAGTTGGCACGCGCGCCAAATAATTGCATTTGTTTACCAATTTTCATCGGCGATACACAACAAGCGATACCATAATCATCGCCATAATCTGCACGCATCAAATCATCATTTTCATACTGAATAGAAGAGGTGTTGATAGAGACTTTTGCACAGAATCTTTTCCAATCTTCAGGAGAATTCGCAGACCATAGCACCGTTAAGTTTGGTTCGGGAGCTGGTCCTAAATTGTACAACGTTTGCAAATAACGATACGAAGATTTCGTCACCAATGTACGCCCATCAATACCTTGACCACCTAGAGATTCAGTCACCCAAACAGGATCACCCGAAAAAAGTTCGTTGTATTCTGGCGTACGTAAAAAACGGATAATCCGTAATTTAATAATAAATTGATCAATCAATTCTTGTGCTTCGTGTTCCGTAATCAATCCTGCTGCAATATCTTGTTGTATAAAAATGTCGAGAAACGTAGAAGTCCGTCCTAATGACATAGCCGCTCCATCTTGATCTTTCGTAGCAGCCAAATAAGCAAAGTAGACAAATTGAACCGCTTCACGAGCATTTTGAGCTGGTTTAGTCACATCAAATCCGTAAGAAGCACACATTTTCACAAAGCGTTTCATTGAATTAATTTGCTCGCTCACCTCTTCACGTTGTTGAATAATCTCCACCGTGATTTCTTGCATGTCCAAACGCTCTAATTGTTGTTTTTTATCCAATAATAAAATATCGGTACCATACAAAGCCACACGACGGTAGTCGCCAATGATACGACCACGACCATATGCATCAGGTAAACCTGTGATAATAGCCGATTTACGACAAGCAATCATCTCTTCAGTATAAGCGGAAAAAACTCCTTCGTTGTGAGTTTTGCGATAATGTGTAAAAATCTCTTTCGTCATAGGGTCAATTTCGTAACCATAAGCTTCCAAAGCATTCTCAACCATGCGCAAACCACCTTTAGGATAAATACCACGTTTTAAAGGGGCGTCTGTTTGTACACCAACAATAACTTCATTATCTTTATCGATGTAACCAGGTCCGTACAAATCAATAGCTGAAGGATATTTTGTTTCAGCATCGTACACACCTTTGGTGCGTTCTACCTCAAACATTTCTGTCAGTTTATTCCAAACTTTTTTTGTTCGTTCTGTAGATTCTACTAGAAAAGTGTCGTTACCTTCGTAAGGCGTATAGTTATTTTGAATAAAATTTCGTACATCAACTTCGCGTTTCCACACATCTCCACTAAAGGAGTCCCATTTTTTGTTATAAAATTTCATATTTAATCGTGTTTAAGAGTGTTTTTTTTGAAGGTGCAAAGTTAGTCATTTTTTTCAATCTATACAATTAAAGACAAGGGTCAAAGCTATATCTTGAGAGAAAAACAGGTTGATAAGAAATTTATTGTGTATATTTGTGCGTTGGACAGAGTCAAAAAGATTATTCATTAAACTTATTAAAAACATGGAAATATTACATAAAGACGATGGCAAAACAGGTGTTTTTTACATTGAGCAAGCTGGCGAACAGGTAGCCGAAATGAGATACAAATGGGACGGAACTAGTATTATCATCGATCACACACTCGTAAACCCAATTTTGGGAGGAAAAGGTGTAGGTAAGCAACTAGTAGATAGAGCTGTAGCATTTGCACGCGAAAAAAAAATTACCATTGTGCCCATCTGCTCATTTGTGGAGAGAGTTTTGAATTTTGACAACCGCTACCAAGACGTATTAAAAAAATAATTTCACACGTTCAAATAGGCACTAAACATAGTACTAGAGGGCTTTATTTTTAGTTTTATAAATAATATTTAAGAAAAAAAATGAGCCTCTAAATTAGGTTTTCAGGTGAAAATAATGTAAATTTGTAATCTAATAAGCACACAAAACGTTTTAGTTGTGCACTCCTTTTAAGATTAGCAAGACCTATAAAGTTGATTATGTGTGATGGGAAAAAGCCTAACATACAAACAGCATACAAACTCCTACTAATCATGGATAGTGGGAGTTTTGTCATATAAAGGGAGAATTATAATCCCAAAAACAGAGAAATACTGCTTGTTTTACAAATTTAATTAAATTACTTATGAAAATAAAGAAAATTGATGCCCTTGAAATTTTAGATTCAAGAGGTAATCCAACAGTCGAGGTAAACTTGACTTTAGAAGATGGCTCATCAGGTCGTGCAATGGTTCCAAGTGGTGCTTCCACTGGCGAACGCGAAGCTTGCGAATTACGCGATGGCGACAAAAAACGCTATGGTGGAAAAGGCGTTTTGAAAGCGGTTGAAAATGTGAATAAAACGATTGCTAAAGAGTTTGAAGGAACAGATTTCTTGAATCAACGTGATATTGATTATGCCATGATTGAACTAGACGGCACACCTAACAAAACAAAATTAGGTGCGAATGCCCTATTAGGCGTATCAATGGCTTATGCACGAGCAAGTGCTCAAAGTCACGGATTGCCACTTTATCAATACCTCGGCGGCAGCAATGCGCACGTCTTACCAGTGCCTTGCATGAACATTATCAATGGTGGAGAGCACGCTGATAACAATGTCGATTTTCAAGAATTTATGATTGCGCCACATGGAACAACATCATTTACCGAATCGATACGGATGGGAGTTGAAGTTTTTCATACGCTAAAAGGTATTTTAAAGGCAAAAGGCTACAGCACAGGCGTGGGCGACGAAGGCGGTTTTGCGCCAAATCTCCGTTCCAATGATGAAGCGATTGAAGTTATTTTGGAGGCGATTACAAAAGCGGGTTATAAACCTGGAAAAGAGATTAGCATTTGCCTTGATCCCGCCACGAGTGAATTGTGGGACAATGGAAAATACAAATTCTTCAAAAGTTCTCAAAAATCACTTTCAACCGAAGAGATGATTGAACTTTGGGCCGATTGGGTACGTCAATATCCAATTGCATCAATAGAAGATGGATTAGCCGAAAATGACTGGGACGGTTGGAAAATGTTGACGGAACGATTGGCTGACAAAGTCGATTTGGTGGGCGATGATTTATTCTGCACCAACAAGCAGATACTCGCTCAAGGAATCGAAAAAGGAATTGCCAACTCTATTCTCATCAAATTAAATCAAATTGGCACCGTAACGGAGACATTGGAAACAATACATTTAGCACAAATAAACAACTACAGAGCATTTGTATCTCACCGAAGTGGCGAAACACCTGATAGTTTTATAGCTGACTTAACGGTTGGTTTAAATACTGGCTTAATAAAAACGGGTAGCGGTTCTCGTGGCGAGCGCGTTGAAAAATTCAATCAACTCATGCGTATCGAAAAAGAACTTGGCAAATTGGCACAATTTGCAGGAAGTAAGGCGTTTAAAAATATGTAAAAACGTTAGTTTCGACATTAACAGTCGTTATACTAAACGCTCAACTATAAACGTGATAACTACACTAGTGATTCGCGTTTATAGTTTTTTTTCAAAAAAATCCAAAGTCGCAAAGGTGCATAAAAAAATAAAGAGGAACAATACTAATTGAAACGATGAACTTTTGTTGACTACAAATAAAACCTATGGCAATATACACTAAAAACCAGCAAGAAATTGCAGAGAATATTCAATCGGAATCAAAAGTAACTAATTGGTTAGATTGGAAATGGCAAGTCCGACACGCGATCAAAACTATTAATCAATTCGAGCTGTTGACAGGAATTCAATTTACAGCAGAAGAAAACGAAGAATTGCAAAAAACGATTGACCATTTCCCGTTATCCATCACGCCCTATTATTTATCATTGATTGATAAAGATAATTATCAAAATGACCCCATATTTAAACAAGCATTCGCTGATCCACGAGAATTAATCATTTCAAAAGACGAAATGAAAGATCCTTTAGACGAAGAAAATGATAGCCCGGTGCCAGGCATAACACACCGTTATCCCGATAGAGTTTTGTTTCTAGTCAGTAATGTTTGTGCGATGTATTGTAGGCATTGCACGCGTAAAAGGAAAGTAGGCGATGTAGATAATATTCCTTCCAAAGCACAAATTCAATTGGGATTAGATTACATAAGAAATTCACCGCAAGTTCGCGACGTTCTACTCTCTGGAGGTGATCCACTGTTATTATCAGACGATTATTTAGACTGGATACTTACTGAATTAAGAGCCATTCCACATGTTCAAGTTATTCGTATTGGCACACGCACGCCAGTAGTTTTACCCTATCGTATCACTGAAAATCTTGTAACAATGCTTAAGAAGCATCATCCGCTATGGATTAACACACATTTCAATCACGTAAAAGAGTTAACTGACTCTTCTCGTAAAGCAATTGCCATGCTTGCAGATGTTGGAATACCACTGGGTAATCAATCTGTTTTACTCGCTGGCGTTAATGATTGTCCTCGTATTATGAAAGAGTTAGTACAACGATTAGTCAGAAATAGAGTGCGTCCCTATTACATGTATCAATGCGATTTATCTGAAGGATTATCCCATTTCAGAACTCCCGTAGGCAAAGGAATAGAAATTATCGAAAGTTTAATTGGTCACACAAGCGGTTTTGCAGTTCCAACTTATGTCATTGATGCGCCAGGCGGCGGTGGAAAAATTCCTGTTATGCCAAATTATTTGATTTCGTGGAATACCAACAAAGTCATTTTAAGAAATTATGAAGGAGTAATAACCTCATACAAAGAACCTGACGAATACAAAAACAGAGAGTGCGACAGAAATTGTGCCAATTGTAATTTAGAACTCAATATCAAGGAAGGCCAGGAGATGAATGTAATCGGTATCGAAAAATTATTATCAGACGAAGATGCTACTATTTCGCTGATTCCATCAGACAATCCACGTATGCAAAGAAGGGGAACCGAAAATGAAGAGTAAGATGAAATCAATCATATCACACGATAAAGAAAGTGATAGAATCTACATCATCAAAATGTGTGTGGAAGATTTTCCTGAAATTATTGACTATTTAGAACAACTCGCTGACACACATCACTACACGAAAATCTTTGCCAAGATTCCATCATCCTATGCACCCGAATTTATCAATCATGGGTATAGTATCGAAGCCTATGTGCCGTCATTTTTCAAAGGCAACGAGGATGCCATCTTTTTGGTTAAATATAAAAATCAAACTCGGAAAATTTTGGATAGAACATCCATGCAACATTTTCAAACACTCTTTCTAACTCCAGCAAAGAAAATAGATGTTCCATTACCAGATACGTTTACGATAAGAAATTTAGATGTCGATGATGTGAATTCTATCACTACCGTATTTAAACAGGTGTTTGAAACGTATCCATTTCCAATTTTCGATCCCAATTTTATCATAAAAAGTATGATGGAAGATGATACGCATTATTTTGGTGTATTTCATCAACAAAACTTAGTAGCCATAAGCTCTGCCGAGTGTAATTTCAAGGAGCAAAATGCAGAAATGACCGATTTTGCGGTTCTTCCAACCTATAGAGGACATCATTTAGCCATACATCTTCTAGCTGCGATGGAACAAGAACTATCAAAGAAACAGATTAAAACAGTGTTTACCATCAGTCGGCTAAATTCGCTGCCTATGAATAAAACATTTTATAATTCCGGATACCGTTATACTGGAACATTGATACAAAACACACAAATTTCTGGTCACATTGAGAGTATGAATGTTTGGTATAAATCCATCTCTTCGATCTAAGGATAAAGATAGTGTATGATTTAAAAAGTGCCTAAATTACAATCAATTTAGGCACTTTTAAAAAATGTAACCCATCGTAAAGTTATAAAATTATTCAAAAAAAATCGACCAAACAACCCATAACGTTTTGTAGCAAAAAAACTCCTTCAAAAGCGTAATTCGAACAATTTTTAGTATCTTTGCGGATTAGATACTAATAAAATAATATGAAAAAACTTGTATTTGCTACGCATAATTCGCACAAATTAGACGAAGTCGCTAAGATATTGGAGGACATCATCCAAGTTGTTAGTTTGACAGACCTTCATTGTGTGGAAGAGATTCCTGAAAAAGGAGTCAACTTGCAATCGAATGCGTTGCAAAAAGCACGATTTGTCGACGAGCGTTTCAAATGCGATTGTTTTGGCGACGATACAGGTCTTGAAGTGGAAGCATTGGGTGGCGAACCAGGTGTTTTTTCAGCACGTTACGCAGGAGAACAAGCCAACTCGGAAGCCAATATTGATAAAGTACTGAAAAATCTTAAGGGCATGACTAATCGCAAAGCACAATTTAGAACCGTGATTGCGCTTATTTATCGACAACGCGTCTATTATTTTGAAGGCATCATCAAAGGTCGAATTATAGAAGAGCGACAAGGCGATCATGGATTTGGTTATGATTCCATTTTTATGCCTGACGGTTACGACCAAACATTTGCAGAATTACCTGCAGAAGTTAAGAATACAATTAGCCATCGAGCACAAGCCATACATAAACTTGTAACTTTTTTGAATGATCAAAACTAAGCTATGAAAATTAAGACTCTAATCCTCGTTTGTTTTATAAGCCTCACGCTTTTTGCAGAACAACTTCCTATGGGTAGTTGGCGAACGCATTTAGCTTATAATAATACAGAAATTATTGCACAAACCAAAGATAAAGTGTACGCTGTAAGCGAAGGTGCACTATTTTCAATTGGAAAATATGATGATGGCGTTGAAATTCTTTCGAAAATTTCAGGACTAAATGACAACAATATATCACGCATCGGCTATTCAAAAGAGAATGATATATTACTTATCGCTTATGCCAATTCAAATATTGACTTACTAACCGAAAATGGCATTTTCAACATTAGTGATATCTACCGAAAAAATATGAGTGGCAGTAAAATTATTAATGACATCTACTTCAAAGACGATTTTGCTTATCTATCTTGTGATTTTGGAATTGTAGTTCTAAATCTGAAAAAACAAGAAGTTACAGACACTTATATTATTGGATTAACAGGTCAAATCACGGCTGTTTATTCATTGGCAGAACTCGATGGAAAATTTTATGCCACTACAAAAGATGCCGTACTAAGAGCTAATACCACAGGTGTAAATTTAGCAAACTTCGAGAATTGGACAAAATTAGCAGATGCACCAAGCAGCGGCACAAACGTGAGCGCTGTAAGCTATGGGAACGCGTTATATCTTTTGCAAACAGATGGAGACGTACATATTTATAAATCCGATGCGTGGAATGGCTCAAAACTATTTTCCAATATT
>DATFIF010000140.1:0-2688 GCA_035270405.1 Paludibacteraceae bacterium
TAGCGGTAAATTGCGTTTCACGATGAAGTTTTTATTGATACGCATAAAAGTGCTAATCCAAGGTGCAGTTAGCAGATTGTCGCCGATGCCAATTTCTACCGAATCGTAGCCGGCACGGAAGAGTACTAAATCCAACAAGGCAGAATCCATCACAATATCGCGATGATTGGAGATGAAAAGAGCGGGTTGTTTGGTAGTTTCAATACCTGAAGCCGTAATCCCTTTGGTGCGTGTTGCTTCAATCTTATTTAAAATAGGAACAATAAATGTTTTTTGAAAAGCCGTAGCATTTGGTATCTTAAGTAGTTGTGCGCTTAAAGTCTCAATAGGAATTTCTGGTATGACATGTTGTACCACTTTCAAAAAAGTAGGTTCTTGTATAAGCCGCGCAAAAGCATCGTGTATCTCTTCGGGATTGTACGGGCGGATATTTTCGAACGGAAGTTCCATAGTGATTGCGTTATTAAAATAAAGTTGTTGCCAACGTAACGTGCAAAGATACAGAAAAATAATTTATTTCCAAAGTATCACTGGATGTGTTGAATTGGGAGATAAAAAAAAGCGGAAACACTCGTGTTTCCGCTTTAGTTTGCCAAATAATTGACTTGATTCAGAGTCTATTAATAGTTTCTTCTAAAACCGCTGTCTCTTCTTTGTCCGTAACCGCCACCATCATTGCTAGGGCGTTCTTCGCGAGGTTTAGCTTCGTTTACTACGATTGGACGACCTGAAATTTCAGCGCCATTCAATTCTTCGATAGCTTTTTGTGCTGCGGCATCGTCTGCCATTTCTACGAAACCAAAACCTTTACTGCGACCAGTAAATTTGTCAGAGATTACACGTGCTGAAGCTACTTCTCCGTAACCTTCAAAAATCTCTCTCAATCCTTCGTCTTTCACTGAAAATGGAAGACTGCCAATAAAAATGTTCATTGATAATAATATTAAAATGTCCGACAAAGGTAAACTAAATAATTGATATAAAATCTTTTTTCTAAAAATAAATTAAAAATAATAGATTATTTTAATGAATTACCTCTATTAATAGGAAAAATCGGACTGAGTGTAACTAATTCCATTTGTAATATACGTTGCAAAATACGAGTTTATCACTTTTGATTGAGTCATTTATGCCTGTTTTTCCACTAATACTTTCACTATAAAGTCTTCAAAATCAAGTTCTGTTGGATTTTTGATGGTGTCCACTAATTGTAATGATACGGCTAATACTTGTGTGGCAATATAGCCGTTAAACGTATCAACAGCGGCATTAATTTCATCGTTTTTCTCAATTTGAACGTTAATTTTGTCCACAATTTCGTAGCCGTTCGATTTGCGAATATTCTGAATACGGTTGACTAATTCGCGGGCGATACCTTCTTGTCGCAACTCTTCGCTTACGGTAATGTCAAGCGCAATGGTTAATGTGCCTTCGTTTGCCACCAACCAGCCTGGCATATCTTCGGTAGCAATTTCTACATCGGCCAAATCAACCACTACTTCACCACTTGCAAGTGGCAGCGTGATTTGTCCTTGATTTTCTACTTCTTTTATTTGTTCTTGCGAAAAGGTATCTACTTCGGCAGCAATCTCTTTCATCTGCTTGCCATATTTTTTTCCTAACGTTTTAAAGTTCGGTTTGATACGCTTAATCAATTTCACAGTAGAATTTTCGGCTGTAACCACTTCTAATTCTTTGATATTGACTTCTGTCTTTATAAGTTCTGCCACGTATTGTAGTTCTTCCAATGTCTTGGCATCTGGTGCCGGAATAATCGCTTTTTGTAGTGGTTGACGCACTTTCTTTTCGGCTTTTCGGCGTAAAGCAAGAATCATCGACGAACTTTGTTGTGCCAACTGCATGCACGCTTCGAGATGTTTGTCAATGAGTGAACTGTCGCACGTTGGGAATTTTGCCAAATGTACTGATTCTTTCGTGTCTTTGCAAGTGGCGGCATTTAAATCTAAGAATAATTGATCGGCAAAAAATGGTGCGATTGGAGCCATCAATTTCGATACTGTTTCTAAGCACGTGTACAATGTTTGGTAAGCTGAAAGTTTGTCTTTGTCCATTTTTCCACCCCAGAACCGTTTACGATTGAGGCGTACATACCAATTACTTAAATTTTCGCCAACAAAATCGCTGATGGCACGACCAGCCCGTGTTGGTTCATAGTTTTCGTAATGTTCGGTTACTTCTTTTGTGAGTGTATTGAGCAATGAGAGCACCCAGCGGTCAATTTCGGGACGTTCGGGCACTGGAATTTCTGTTGCTGAGTAGTCAAATTTATCAACGTTTGCGTAGAGCGCAAAAAATGAATAGGTATTGTAAAGCGTTCCGAAGAATTTTCGACGCACCTCCTCGATACCTTCAACGTCAAATTTTAAATTGTCCCATGGTGAGGCATTGGTCATCATGTACCAACGTAGTGGGTCAGAACCATATTTTTCGATGGTTGAAAATGGATCTGCTGCATTGCCGAGCCGTTTCGACATTTTATTGCCGTTTTTATCGAGTACTAAGCCGTTAGAAATTACATTTTTGAACGCCACTTGATTTTCGAGCATGGTGTGGATGGCGTGCAAGGTAAAGAACCAACCACGTGTTTGATCTACACCTTCGGAAATGAAATCGGCGGTACGAATGGCTTCTTTATTTTCAAATGGATAGTGCGATTGTGCATAAGGC
>DATFIF010000141.1:0-16915 GCA_035270405.1 Paludibacteraceae bacterium
GGCTTATCATACTAAACAAAAATTTAATCCAAACGGTAGAAATAGCGCTCTGGAAACAAACGAAAAGCCTTACGAATTTGAAGATATTTTATTAGGCACAGGAACTCTTGAAATGATGCCTGATGGTTATGGTTTTTTACGCTCTGCCGACTACAATTACCTCTCTTCGCCCGATGATATTTATGTATCTCAATCCCAAATAAAACTATTTGGACTGAAAACTGGTGATACAGTAGAAGGACCTATTCGTCCACCAAAAGAGGGTGAAAAATATTTTCCACTCGTGCGCGTCACAAAAATTAATGGGTTCACGCCAGAATTTGTACGCGACCGTGTGCCTTTTGAACATC
Source organism: Paludibacteraceae bacterium (assembly GCA_035270405.1). Lineage (GTDB taxonomy): Bacteria > Bacteroidota > Bacteroidia > Bacteroidales > Paludibacteraceae > W0P28-013. Next base: position 351 of record DATFIF010000141.1, read on the forward strand.
TAACACCCTTATTCCCAGAAGAAAAATTTACGCTTACAACGGGTAAAAACGACTCTTTATCAGCACGTATAATAGATATGTTTACTCCAATTGGTAAGGGACAGCGTGGACTCATCGTGGCGCAACCAAAAACTGGTAAAACCGTATTGCTCAAAGAAGTAGCAAATGCTATTTTGGCAAATCATCCAGAAGTTTATATGATAATTCTGTTAATTGATGAGCGTCCTGAAGAGGTGACAGATATGGCACGAAGCGTAAAAGCTGAAGTTATCTCTTCAACGTTTGACGAACCAGCTGAACGTCACGTAAAAGTGGCTAGCATGGTTCACGAAAAAGCCAAACGATTGGTAGAATGTGGTCACGATGTGGTTATTTTATTGGATTCTATCACACGTTTAGCGCGCGCTTACAATACGGCTCAACCAGCTTCAGGGAAAATTTTATCGGGTGGTGTAGATGCGAATGCGTTACACAAACCAAAACGTTTTTTTGGTGCCGCGCGAAATATTGAAAACGGCGGATCACTTACCATTATTGCCACCGCGTTAACTGACACGGGTTCAAAAATGGACGATGTGATTTTTGAAGAATTTAAAGGTACTGGAAATATGGAATTACAGCTCGATCGAAAATTATCGAATCGACGTGTTTTCCCTGCTGTTGATATTATGGCTTCGAGCACACGTAAAGATGATTTATTACTCAGTCCAGATATTATTAATCGGATGTGGGTTTTACGTCGTCATTTATCTGACATGAACTCTGTGGAAGCTATGGAATTTCTAAAAGGACGTTTAGAAAGAACTGAAAATAATGCCGAGTTTTTAGTCTCGATGAACGATTAAAGTATAAATCAATAGAGTGATACAACACAAAGGCGGTTCTGTAAATAATACAGAACCGCCTTTTTTATACTGTTTTCTTTTAAAACTTTTCTTATTCTTTGCGTCTCAAAACTAATGCCGAACGGCTTGGAATATACAGTTTAAGCCACTCTTTATTTTTAAGATGACTAGACTGCGTAAAGTGTGTGATACTATCATCGCTAAAACCAAAACCTCCAAAACGAATTTTATCTGTGTCTAATACAACTTCATAAGCACCTTTTTTGACTAAAAATCCGTAATCAGTAAATGATTTTTGACTATTGAAATTAAAAACAAATAAAAGATCTTTGCGTTTATAAGCCAAAACTTGATCACCTTCGTTATCCCACACCTTTTCGATAGATGTTTCATTAAATTTCCTTTCTGAGTTTAGTACATCAATCATCGCTTTATCAAATTCAGCTAAATCATGATATAAAACATTCGGATTATCAGCTAAACTCCATTGACGACGAGCATAATAGTGTGACCAGCCATTGCCTTCGCGTGGAAAATCAATCCATTCTGGATGACCAAACTCATTACCCATAAAGTTAAGATAACCACCATTTATCGTTGTAGCAGTAATCAATCGAATCATTTTGTGTAAAGCAATTCCACGATTTACAGCCAAGGTTTCATCGCCTTTTTGCATGTGCCAATACATATCAGCATCAATCAAGCGGAAAATGAGCGTTTTGTCACCAACTAAAGCTTGATCGTGACTTTCGGCATAACTAATGGTTTTTTCGCAGGAGCGACGATTGGTCATCTCCCAAAAAATATGACCAGGTTGCCAATCTTCATCTTTAACTTCTTTGATGTATTTAATCCAAAAGTCAGGTAATCCCATCGCCATACGGTAATCGAAACCCATGCCACCATCTTCGAACGGCGCTGACAATTCAGGTAAACCACTCATTTCCTCAGCAACAGAAATCGCATTAGGATTAATTTCATGAATCAATTTATTAGCCAAAGTCAAATAACACAATGCATCGCCATCTTGATTCATATTGTAGTAATCGGAATAACTACCAAAATCTTGTCCAAGACCATGATTGCGATAAAGCATCGAAGTGACACCATCGAATCTATATCCATCAAATTTATATTCTTCTAACCAAAACTTGCAGTTGGAGAGTAAAAAGTGGAGTACTTCATTTTTATTATAATTGAAACAGAGCGAATCCCAAGCTGGATGTTCACGACGATCGCCACCATGAAAATATTGATACGGTGTGCCATCGAATCGACCAAGACCTTCAATTTCATTCTTAACGGCATGTGAATGAACAATATCCATAATTACAGCAATGCCGTATTTATGAGCCTCATCAATCAATTGTTTTAACTCTTCTGGCGTACCAAAACGGGAAGAGGCAGCAAAAAAACTAGAAACGTGGTATCCAAACGAACCGTAATAAGGATGTTCTTGAACGGCCATTATCTGAATACAGTTGTAACCAGCGGCAACAATACGTGGCAACGTATTTTCACGAAATTCATTATAAGTTCCTACTTTTTCTTGTTCTGTCGCCATGCCTATGTGGCATTCATAAATCAACAGTGGAGTAGTTTGCGGTTTAAATTTCTTTACTTTAAATTTAAACTCTTCTTGTGGCATCCACACTTGTGCTGAAAATATTTTAGTGATGTCATCCTGCACCACACGGCGTGCCCAAGCTGGAATACGTTCGCCAAAACCACCATTCCATTCAATTAACAATTTATATAAATCGCCATGTTGAAGAGCTTTTTCACCAAATTTTCCTTCCCATATTCCATTTTCGAGTGGATAAAGTCGGAAGTTTTCGCTTTTCTCCCAATTATTAAATGTTCCTATCACGTAGATAGCAGTCGCATTAGGAGCCCATTCACGTAAATACCAACTACGCTTAATTTTATGGAGTCCAAAATAAAGATATCCTGACGCAAAATCAGACAAAGAGTGATTTTCAGAGCCAAGTAACTCTCTTTCCTTGCGGATGGCGTAATCATGGCGACCTTTCAGCGCTTCCGCATAAGGCTCCAATAACGGGTCATTCTTCACAATTTGAAGTGTGTTCATACTTTTTATTTTATAATTTGATTTTTACGACTAATTTCCTTAAATAACCGTCAGCCATGGCTGGCGCATGTGCATCTTGAGGATAAAATATCACGAATTGCCCAGGAAAAACAGACAATAATGTGTCGAAATTATCCGTATAAAAAGCAATATCTTTTTTACTCTCATACTCATCCAAAACAGTATGGCACCGATTTAAACTTTTCCAACCAATGAATTCTGTTGTTGATAAAGGCATTTGAATATCAATATATGATTGATGAACCTCCAAAGGTGCCGTCTTTTTACCTGCATGACCTGCTAAATTAACATACAAATCATCGCCTTGAAGCTCAATTCGTCCATCTTCTAACGTCGAGAAATCGGTATGACGTAAAAAATCAAATGCCTGCTTGAAACTGGGATGCAGAGATTCATATAAATAAGAATTTTCTAACAAATCTTGAATCATTATTAAATTGATTTAATGGAGTTTAATTATAAAAGTTCAACTTTTTATTTAACAAATTTCGTCGAATAAGCATCCGACGCTGCAACGCATTTAAATGTGAAAAATCAGCCAAAACAGTTGCAAACTGATACGTTTCCACAAATATAGTTTTTTCAAAGCCTGATAACATATAACTATAATCTCGCGACGAACCTAATAACGTAATTTTTATCGGAGAATCCTTATGCAAAGTTATAAAATCAGAGACATCACCCAATACTTGAGGACGAAAAAGTACAGTTTCGTACGAATTTCCTAAATCCGTATAGTGATGCTGTTCACTTTTATCAACAAATTCCGTTTCAGAAAATAAATCGCCAACTGACACTCTTAACTTACTGTAATTAAGAGGTTTACCAGCGTAATAACTCATGATATACATTTGACCTTGTTCGTCTGTGTAAGGTTTTAAATAGCAACGTCCTAAGTTACTTTCAGTTTTTAAAGATTTATACACAAAAGTGCCTATGGTTTCATATTTTTCGTTCTTTTCGAATAAAAATGGTTTTTGCAACGTGGTCACCTCTGTCAATTTTAGCGGCAATATACTATCTAAATATATCAAATTGCGTTCAATTTCAATGAGTTCTACTTTCCAACCAAGCGTATCCGCTTGGCGACGATAATCCACCAAAGTAGGAAACAGCAGATGAATGGAATCTAACTGAATTTTAGCTGCTTCCACATTTTTCAGTTCATAAAAATGCTGAGCGACATCCAAGAATGTTTGCGCTCGTTCTTCATCGGTAGGTTGACCACACGACTGAAAAACGAATGCTAAAATTATAATATATAAGAGTTTACGCATTATCACCATGGATTTGGTTCAACAGTTGCAACGCTTTTTCTTCATATTCTTCAAAAATATGTAGTTTTATTCCACCAAATGGCGAACTGAACATCGGATAGAGTTGAACGATATTAGAATCACTCAAAAAACACTCTATGCCATTTTCCTCAAGAATATGTTTATCAAAATTTGCATCTGCGAAACTTTCATAGCTGTTCAATATCATCGTTTTTGATTCCATATTATAAGGTCTTTAAAAAAGTTTTTAACGTCTCAAAATCACTACTAATAGGTATTGTACGTTTTTTACCTCTCATAAATGCTTGTAGTTGAGTAGGTAGTGGTAATTCTTGATCTGTAATTTTCTCTACCGTTTCCTTAAACTTAGCCGGATGAGCTGTTTCCAAAAAAATACCAACTTCATCTTCATTTAAGCCATCTTTCAACGCTTGGTAAGCACAAGCTCCGTGTGGATCAAGCAAATAGTTTGTTGCGTTCAAACACGATTTAATCGCATGTTTAATCTGATGGTCTTCGTAGGCAAAACCACTTATATCATTGCAAATCGCAGTGTGAGAATCTTCATATAAAGCCAAAATACGCTCGAAATTACTAGGATCGCCCACGTCCATTGCATTGGCAATAGTAGGAATGGATGTCCGAGGTTCATACTTTCCTGTTTGCAAATAACTTAGAAAAATATCATTCCGATTATTGGCTGCTATAAAGCGTTTAATCGGTAAACCCATCCGCTTGGCAAACAAACCCGCTGTGAGATTTCCAAAATTGCCACTTGGCACAGAAACTACGATATTATGAGCTTTCCCGATTTTTTTCAGTTGCGCATACGCATAAAAATAGTAGAAAGCTTGCGGTAGAAATCGGGCTACATTTATAGAATTGGCAGAAGTCAAATTAAAACATTTGTTTAATTCTTCATCCATAAAAGCACTTTTCACCAATCGCTGACAATCGTCAAATGTACCATCCACCTCCAATGCGGTAATATTTTGACCTAACGTTGTAAACTGAGACTCTTGTATCGCACTTACCAAACCTTTGGGGTAGAGTACATAGACGTGAATTCCTTCCACGCCTAAAAAACCATTTGCCACAGCACTACCTGTATCGCCAGAAGTTGCCACTAAAACTTTAACGTGTTTTTTTCTGTTTTGTTGAATAAAATGAGCCAACAAGCGCGACATAAAACGAGCTCCTACATCTTTAAAAGCCATTGTAGGTCCATGATACAACTCCAAACTATAACAATTTTGTGCTACTTTTACCAATGGGATTTCAAAGTCCAACGTATCGTAAACAATACGTTTCAACGAATGAGCATCTACATCTTCTCCAAAAAAAGCATCGGCCACCACATAAGCGATTTCTTGAAGCGAAAGCGTTTCAATGGTCTCAAAAAAAGCAGGAGGCAGCACTTTGATTTTATTAGGCATAAAAAGCCCTTTATCATCTGCCAATCCTTTCATTACAGCATCTTGTAATGAAATATCTGCAACTTTTTTATGAGTACTGTAATATACCATCAATCTAATTTATGAATCACTAAACCTGAGCGTAATTTTGGTTCAAACCACGTAGTTTTTGGCGGCATAATATTGCCCGTGTCAGCAATATCTATAAGTTGTTTCATCGAAACAGGATATAATGCTAAAGCTAAACTCATTTCGCCACTATCAACACGTTTTTGCAACTCTGATAATCCACGAATACCACCAATAAAATCTATTCTTTTATCACTTCGCAAATCTTTTAATCCTAAAATTTCATCTAAAATCAAGTTTGACGAAATAGTAACATCCAGAACTCCAATAGGATCGTTGTCATTATAAGTGCCAGCTTTAGCTGTGAGTGAATACCAATTTCCAGCAACATAAAGACCAAAATTATGTAATGTTTTAGGCTTATAAATTTCAGAGCCTTTCAACTCAACATCAAAGTTCTGAACCAATTTTTCAAGGAATTGTGACACTGTCAAACCATTCAAATCTTTCACCACGCGGTTGTAGTCGATAATATTCAATTGATTATCAGGAAAACAAACGGCCAAAAAGAAATTGTACTCTTCGTTGCCTGTGTGATGAGGATTGTTACGACGTTTTTCGTCGCCTACCAAAGCGGCAGCAGCAGAGCGATGGTGTCCATCGGCAATATAAAGAGACGGCATTGTTGCAAAAATCTCTGTGATACGTTTGATGGTGGCTTCGTTGTCAATGATCCAAAAATGATGTCCAAATCCATCAGACGAAACAAAATCATATTCAGGTTCGCCAGCTACTACTTGGGCAACAATCGTATCTAATTCATCTTTATGTGGATATGCAAAGAAAACTGGTTCAATGTTGGCATTATTAATACGAACATGTTTCATACGATCTTCCTCTTTATCACGACGTGTCAACTCATGTTTTTTAATCTTACCAGTCATGTAATCATCCACAGAAGCTGCTACGCACAAACCGTACTGTGTGCGTCCGTTCATGGTTTGGGCATACACGTAATAGTTCTCTTTTGCATCTTGTTTGAGCCAATCTTTTGATTGAAATAGAGCAAAATTAGTAGCTGCTTTTTCATATACACAATCATCATGTTCATCGGTGCCTACAGGAAAATCAATTTCCGGTTTAATAATACGATACAAAGACTTTTCGTTTCCAGAAGCTTCTAAGCGAGCTTCCTCAGAATTAAGCACATCGTAAGGACGCGAAGCTACAAATTCAACAAGATTTTGAGGAGGACGAACACCTCTAAATGGTTTAATAGTCGCCATAATAAGTTGATTTTTAAGTGTTTTATTTAAGGTTATATGAGTGCTAACATACTACAAGGCGCAACAACAAAGAACGCCTAAAATAAGTCTCAAAGATAATAAAAAAAGCATTACGAGTGCTAAAGATTTCCTAAATATATACATATATATCTAAACACCGAAAAAAAATGGATTTTTCGTGAGATAAAATGGAAAAAATGGTGTAAATTTGCCCAACTAAAAAGTTTTAAAACAATTTTTATCACCTAAACTAAAGACCCTCACATAAGACTTAAACATTATTATTATGGCAAAATTTAAAGGAGCAGTGGTTGTAAACACCGAGCGCTGCAAAGGATGTGAACTGTGTGTCGAAGCTTGTCCTTCAGACGTGTTAGGCCTAGCCGATCAAGTTAACGCCAAAGGATATCACTATTCTGAAATGAAGCGTCCAGATGACTGCGTAGGTTGCGCAGCCTGTGGATATGTATGTCCCGACGCGTGTATCACTGTGTATAAAATAACAAACTAATAAGACCTCCGACAGATATGGAAGATTTTAAATTAATGAAAGGTAATGAAGCCATTGCACATGCAGCGATTCGCTGTGGCGCTGATGGCTATTTTGGGTATCCTATTACGCCTCAATCGGAAGTGATGGAAACCTTAATGGAACTTAAACCTTGGGAAACCACTGGAATGGTAGTTTTACAAGCTGAAAGTGAAGTGGCAGCCATCAATATGGTTTATGGAGGTGCTGGCTGTGGTAAAAAGGTAATGACTTCCTCTTCAAGTCCTGGCATGAGTCTCAAACAAGAAGGAATTTCGTACATCGCATGTGCCGAGTTGCCATGCCTTCTGGTCAACGTTATGCGTGGTGGTCCTGGATTGGGTACAATTCAACCAAGTCAAGCCGATTATTATCAATCGGTAAAAGGCGGTGGACACGGTGATTACCGTTTAATTGTTTTGGCACCATCCACAGTTCAAGAGATGGCTGATTTTGTGAGTTTAGGATTCGATTTGGCATTCAAATATAACAATCCTGCACTGATTTTGGCTGATGGAATTGTAGGTCAAATGATGGAAAAGGTAGTGTTGCCACCATTCAAACCACGTCGTACAGAGGAAGAAGTACGACAAGAATGTCCATGGGGAACAACTGGTAAATTGCCAAACCGTGAACGCAACATAATTACGTCATTGGCACTCGAAGCCGAAGTGATGGAAAACATCAATATTAAGTTACAAGCTAAATATCGTGAAATAGAAAAATATGAAGTTCGTTTCGATGCACATCAGTGTGAAGATGCCGACTATGTGTTAATAGCTTTTGGCTCTATCGCCCGCGTATGCGAAAAAGCCATGGAAATGGCTCGTGAAGAAGGTTTGAAAGTGGGTGTTTTACGTCCAATTACCTTATTTCCCTTTCCAACAAATGAAATTAAAGAGCTTGCAAAAAAGGTGAAAGGTTTTTTAACCGTAGAAATGAGTGCTGGACAAATGGTTGATGATGTACGCTTAGCGGTGAATGGAGTCGTTCCTGTAGAGTTTTATGGTCGTATGGGTGGCGTAATTCCTGCTGCTGAAGAGGTTTTGGCTGCATTAAAAGATAAACTGATTAAATAATTGTAACATGACAACAAACGATATTATAAGACCTGAAAATTTGGTGTACAGCAAAACCAAACTTATGACAGATAATGCCATGCATTATTGTCCGGGTTGCAGCCACGGCGTAGTGCACAAACTGATAGCCGAAGTGATTGAAGAGTTGGGTATTCAAGATAAAACGATTGGTGTTGCACCAGTGGGCTGTGCCGTATTTGCCTATAACTACATCGATATCGACTGGCAAGAGGCAGCACACGGTCGTGCACCAGCTTTAGCCACTGCTATCAAACGTCTGCAACCTGACAAATACGTATTTACCTATCAAGGTGATGGCGATTTAGCAGCAATTGGTACAGCAGAAACAATTCACGCCTGCAACCGTGGTGAAAATATTGCTATTTTCTTTGTCAATAATGCTATTTATGGCATGACTGGTGGACAAATGGCACCAACGACATTGGAAGGAATGAAAACGGCTACTTGCCCACATGGACGTAATACAGAATTGAATGGATTTCCATTGAAAATCAGCGATATATTAGCTCAATTAGATGGAACTTGCTATGTAACACGCCAAAGCGTACAAAAAATGGCATCCATTGTGCGGGCTAAAAAAGCCATCCGAAAAGCACTTCAAAATTCAATTGAAGGCAAAGGAACTTCTGTGGTGGAATTTGTATCTACTTGTAATTCTGGTTGGAAAATGTCACCACATCAATCCAATAAATGGATGGAAGAGAACATGTTCCCTGTCTATCCGCTTGGCGATTTGAAAGATACAGAAAAAAGACATCCTGAAGCTAAATAATAAACATTAGAAAACATGAAAAAAGAAATTATTATAGCAGGTTTTGGCGGACAAGGCGTTTTGTCAATGGGGAAAATTTTAGCATACGCAGGCTTGTTGCAAGGCAAAGAAGTAACGTGGATGCCCGCTTATGGACCAGAACAACGTGGTGGAACGGCAAACGTAACCGTAATTTTGAGTGATGAACGCATCAGTTCACCTATTTTACAACAGTTTGATATTGCTATCGTGTTAAATCAACCATCGATGGATAAATTTGAACCACGTATAAAACCAGGAGGAGTTCTCATTTTTGATCCAAATGGAATGACCCGAGAACCTCTACGCAAAGATATTACTGTTTATAAAGTAGCTGCTACAGAGACCGCCATCGCGATGAATGCACAAAAAACATTCAATATGATTGTGTTGGGTGGATTATTAGAAATCGCGCCCGTAGTAGAAATGGAATATGTGATGCTCGGACTTAAAAAATCGTTACCCGAAAGACATCACCACTTATTAACAGCTAACGAAGCAGCCATGAAACAAGGCGCAAAAATTATTGAAAAACTAAACTAGTCGTGTAAATAGTGTCAACTCAGCTTGAAAAGAGAATGACTAGTTTGAACCATAAACAGTTTGAATACTAAACGATTAACGTAATTTCATGGAGAAATTTGATGCAACAACCTACCAATTAGCAACGGTTGTCACCAAAAATTATAGCACTTCTTTTTATTCTGCTTCGAAATTATTCGATAAAGAGACACGTGATGCCATTTTCAGCATTTATGGCTTCGTTCGATTTGCCGACGAAATAGTTGATACATTCCATCATTACGACAAAAAAACGTTACTTGATCACTTTGAAAAAGAGTTCTACCAAGCTATGGAGCAGGGTATTAGCCTCAATCCGATACTGCATGTTTTTCAACTTACCGTAAAAAAATACCAAATTCCTGATGCACACATTCAAGCATTTCTCAAAAGTATGCGCGATGATTTGTATAAAAAATCCTACGACACACAGGCCGAAATGGAAGAATACATCTACGGTTCGGCGGATGTCATTGGATTGATGTGCCTCAAAGTATTCTGTAAAGGTAATCAAAAACTATACGACGAACTCGAAGCACCAGCGAAGCGATTAGGTTCAGCATTTCAAAAAGTTAATTTTTTACGTGATTTGCAAAATGATATGGAGAATTTAGATAGACGCTATTTTCCTTGTTTAGTAGATCACGCATTCGATGAAACAACCAAAAATAGGATTGTTGAAGATATTGATACTGATTTTAAGGCTGCTTACGAAGGCATGAAACGGCTGCCGCAAGCTACTAAAATTCCTGTATATACGGCTTTCCATTATTACTCAAAATTACTCAATAAGATAAAGCGAATACCCGCACAAGAAATAATAAATAAACGTATTCGCATATCAAATCCTAGAAAGTTTTTAATTATCATTAAAGTGTTTATTAATAGCTTATTAGGTAAACTTTAGGGTCAATAAAAAAAGCCGTAATTCCGATTTAAACACACTATTAATTATACTTATTTTAAGAGGGTAGCGCTATGAAATTTTCTTTAACTGATTACCGTGAAGTTCGTAAGTTTTTTATCATATTTTATGTCGTAGGAACTTTAGGTATGGTTATTCCATACACACAACAGTTATTTTTTCGCCTCATTCCGTATACACTACTTTTAAATGTGGCATACCTCACTTTTTTTCACGAAGATAAGAAATCATTAAAGACACTTTTGGCATTTCTATTTATAGGAATTTCCAGTTTTTTTATAGAAATGATAGGCGTAGAATCGGGCTTAATATTTGGTTCGTACGCCTATGCAGATGGATTAGGTCTGAAATGGCATGACACACCACTTATTATTGGTGTCAATTGGATTCTCTTGGTCTATTGTTCTGCCGTAATGTTGGAACAAACAAAATTTAATACAATTACTAAAATTATAGCGGCATCAGGACTGATGTTGGCATACGATGTCGTAATGGAAATAGCTGCACCTAAAATGACTATGTGGGAATTTCCAAATAGTCAAGATTTGATAAGAAATTATATCGCTTGGTTTGTGATTGCACTGTTTTTTCATTCATTACTTAAGCTATTGAAAATTAAACTCAAAAATCCATTAGCGTCCACTATTTTTATCTGTCAATTTCTATTTTTCATCTTACTAGCTCTATTATTGTAATGATTCTGAAAGCCAAACATCATGGACTCATTTATCCTTTTTTTAGATGGTTTAGCCGTTGGTTCACACAGCGCCGATTCCACGAAGTCATTATAAAAGGGAATTTTGAAGACCAGCAGAAAAGTATTTTATTGATAGCGAATCACATCAGTTGGTGGGATGGGTTTTGGGCGGTATATTTAAACGAATCGTTGTTTAAACGTAAATTTCACTTTATGATGTTGCGCGAGCAACTAGAACAACATCGCTATTTTAATCATTCAGGAGGTTTTTCAGTACAAAAAAACTCGAAAGATATTCTAGAAAGTTTACACTATGCAGCAGAGTTATTAACCCAACCCAACCATCTTGTTTTACTTTTTCCACAAGGTGAAATACAATCTATTTACACACAAGATATTGATTTTCAAAAAGGTACGGAATATGTTATTCGTAAAATAGGAAACGAGCAGGCACAAATTATATGGATGGTCAATTTAGTGGATTATGGCTCAAATCCAAAACCGACGCTCACGATCTATTTTAAAACCTACGAACAGTCCAAGAATATGACCACAGAAGCGTTACAAAAAGCGTATAATGAGTTTTATAAAACTTGTATAGAAGAGCAAAAAAAAACTGTTAAATGATCTATTTAGCTTACATAGTATTGGTATTCACAGGCATACAATTGGTAACTGCTCTTATGAATGTTGTTTTAAAACAACGATTACCAAAATCGGATCGTGCTAATAATACTGTGCTAGTGTCCATTCTTATTCCTGCTCGTAACGAAGAACGAACAATTGGAAATCTGTTGAACGATTTACGACAACAAGATTATCAAAACATTGAGATGTTTGTATATAACGACCAATCGACGGATAAAACAGTGGAAATTGTTGAGCAGTTTACAAAAAACGACACACGCATTCATCTGATTGACGGCCAAGTTTTACCAGAAGGCTGGTTAGGTAAAAACCACGCATGTTACACAGCAGCACAACACGCTTCAGGCTCTTTTCTGCTGTTTTTAGATGCTGATGTGCGTATCAAAAACGAGTTTATAAAAAGTGCTATAACGATGATGAAATCTAATAAACTCACGCTGTTAAGCCTATTTCCAAAGCAAGAGATGACTAGTTGGGGAGAGCGTATCTCGGTGCCACTCATGAACTACATTTTGCTCACACTTTTACCACTTCGATTTGTGCAAAAATCGTGGTTTTCGTCGCACTCAGCTGCTAATGGACAATGTATGATGTTCAATACCGATGATTACAAACGACTTCAGCCTCACGAACGTGTCAAAACACAGCTAGTAGAAGATGTTGCCATAGCTCGATTATTGAAACGAAGCAAACATACAATTGCCTGTTTACTTGGAAATGACACGATAAGTTGTCGCATGTATCACCATTACAATGAAGCGGTTAATGGCTTTTCACGCAATATTTTACAACTATTCGGCAGTTCGGCGATGTTAGCGATTCTGTTTTGGTTCATTACCACTTTAGGTTTTATTCCCATTTTGGTGGCACTTCCCACAACCTATTTAATCGCTTATGTTTTAGCTTATTTATTGATTCGCATACTCGTTTCTTATGCCAGTAAACAGTCAATTTGGCGAAATTGTATCAATTTTATTCCACAACAACTAACATTGGGATTCATTATTTACAAAGGGATTTATAACCGTTTAATACATAAACACGAATGGAAAGGAAGAGTTATTTAATCGTCGCACTCTTATTCAGTGTAATAAGTAGTATTACGGCAGAAAAAGAGTATAAAAGTGCTATTTATAACGCTTACGTATCCAATAAGATGGATGCATGGAAAAATAGTATTGATCAAATGGAACGGGATGAGCAAAACAATCCTGCCTTGACATTTGAATTAATCAATTATCAATATGGCTATGTGGGCTATTGTATTGGGTTAAAACGTAAAGATGAAGCTAAAGGTTACCTTGAAAAATTAGAAAAAAATATTGAGAAATTACAGAAATTAAAAGTTGAACTTTCGTCTTTAAGTGCTTACAAATCTTCTGTTTGTGGTTTTAAAATTGGATTAAATCCAATACGAGCGCCATTCGAAGGACCAACAAGTATTAGCGCATCGAAAGAAGCTCTAAAACTCGATTCCAAAAATCCATTAGCACATATTGCTTATGGCAACACACAATTTTATATGCCTGAAGTTTTTGGAGGCTCCAAAAATATAGCAATCAGCCACTATTTGCAAGCTAAAAAACTGATGGAACTGCATCCAAAAGCCATCGTGAATGATTGGAACTATTTAAGCCTGTTAGTTACTATTGCGCAAGCTTACGAGAAAATTGGATTAAAAACAACGGCGAAACATTATTACGAAAAAATTTTAGCAATCGAACCTGATTTTCGGTGGGTGCGCGACGAATTATATCCCGCTATTCTGAAAGAAACAATACAAAAATAAAAACCTATTAGTATGAAAAAAAGAGTCATTATTGTAGGCGCAGGACTCGGTGGCTTAGCAACCGCAATGCGTCTGGTAAAAGCAGGTTACGATGTAGAGATAGTCGAAAAAAACGAACAAGCTGGAGGACGATTGAATCAACTTAAAAAAGATGGATTCACCTTCGATACAGGTCCTAGCTTCTTTAGTATGAGTTACGAATTTATTGAATTTGTGCGTGAGTGCGGCATTGAAATGCCTTTTGAATTTATCGAGCTAGATCCGCTTTACAGTGTTAATTTTAGCGATAATCCGAAAAAGAACTACCATTTGTACAAAGATATCGACAAATTGGCAGAACAATTTAAGGATTTAGAGCCACAATTCAAGGAAAAAATGGAGAAATACTTGAATCAGTCAGGTCAAGTTTTTAACGATACGATAGATATTGTAGTAAAAAACAATTTCGACTCTATTTTTGACTATATTTCGTCATTAATGACGGTAAATCCAGTACATTTACCGATACTGACTCGTAATTTCTGGACACAAGTATCAAAGAATTTTTCATCGAAAGAAGTACGAGAAATCCTCTCTTTAGTTGCCTTTTTCTTAGGAAGAACACCATTTGATACTATGGCCATTTACACCTTATTGTCCTACACTGAATTCAAACACGATGGCTACTATAACGTCAAAGGCGGTATGTATCAAATTGTAGTAGGATTGGTGAGAGAACTCGAAAAAGCTGGAGTAAAAATAACTTACAACACTGAAATTGTCGATTACGTAGCAGATGAAACAGGAAAAGAACTCAGCCACTTGATAGATGCCAATAACAAAAACTGGCGTGCCGATACATATGTTGTAAATGCAGATGCAGCAGTTTGGCGACATCGTATATTTAAACGCAAAGCATTTTCTACGGCACGCATGAATCGCATGAAGTGGACCATGGGTTATTTGACGTTTTACATCGGCATCAAGGGGAAGTTACCACAAGTAAATCATCACAACTACTATTTAGGAGCTAACTATAAAGAGTATGCCAACAAAGTGCTCAGTGAGCCAGGAACACTCGAAAAACCTTATTATTACGTGAATGTAGTTTCAAAACACAATGCCGATTGTGCACCAGAAGGTTGCGAAAGTCTCTTTTTTGTCTGTCCCGTGCCAAATTTACTTCACAAAACCGATTGGAGCGATAAGGACGATATTGTCAATAGTATTATTGATAACTTTTCAGAGCGCATTGGAGAGGATATTCGACCAAATATTATTTCGCGTACTGTGTACACGCCTGAAGAATGGGAAAAACAATTTAATTTGTACAAAGGTAGTGGTTTAGGATTGGCTCATACCATGTTTCAGATTGGTGTATTCCGTCCAAAAAACCACGACGAAAAATATACAAACGTCTTTTATGTGGGCGCTTCTACCATTCCGGGAGCAGGCTTACCAATGGCCATGATTAGTGCAAAACTTGTAACACAACGCATTACAGGAGAATATAAGAAGAAGAAAAACTAATCTAATTATTCAAAAAAATAAAACGCCTTTAAAATATTTTAAAGGCGTTTTATTTAGACAAAATAGAGAATTAACCTCTTAATTGGGTGATACTTTCCTGTAACGTTTGTAATTTACTTTCGGCATCTGCTTGTTTTTTGCGTTCATTTTCAACCACTTCTGGTTTGGCATTCGCCACAAAACGTTCATTGCTCAATTTCACCAACACCGATTTTAAAAATCCTTGTAAATAAGTAATTTCTTCTTCCATTTTGGCAATCTCTTCATCCACGTTAATCATATTACCAAGTGGCACGGCATATTCGGCTGTACGCACCATAAAAGAAGCCGAAGTAGCATCTTTCTCGCCACGCACAATGGCATCAAGATTACATAGTTTAGTAATGACTGAATTGTATTTATCCGTATGCTCACCCGATGCAATCAGCAATGTCAAAGCCTCTTTATTTGGGATATTCCGCTCTAAACGTACGGAGCGAACAGCAGCGATTAATTCCTTAACTAATTCAAAATCAATCAGTAATTGACCATTTTTATAGTCCGCGGTTGGCATCTGTTGAATCATGACACTTTCACCATCTTTACGTTCAGCCAACGTTTGCCAAATTTCTTCCGTAATAAACGGCATAAATGGGTGGAGTAGTAGCGTGAGTTTTTCAAAAAAATCCAATGTCGATTGATATGTCAACGCATCAATAGGTTGTTGATAAGCAGGTTTCACCAACTCCAAATACCACGATGAAAATTCATCCCAGAAGAGTTTATAAACCGTCATCAACGCTTCACTCAAACGATATTTATCAAAATCATCATTCAATTCATCAATGGTAGCACTCAATTGCGCATTAAACCAATCGATGGCAATTTTTGACGATTCAGGTTGTTCAATATCAGCTACTTGCCAGCCTTTTACCAAACGCAAGGCATTCCAAATTTTATTATTGAAGTTACGACCTTGCTCACACAAACTTTCGTCAAATAATATATCATTACCTGCAGGCGCTGCCAACAT
>DATFIF010000142.1:0-3689 GCA_035270405.1 Paludibacteraceae bacterium
GCCTTATCTTGAATACGATGGGCTTTTATCAATGCTGGCAAGGCGTCGGGCACACCGCTTAAAACGCTTGTATTACCATCTTTCTCTTTGAGTTTTAGCTGTTCCCAATTTTGTTTAACAGCTTCCGGCGTATTGGCTTCAGTTTCACCATAAATATGTGGATGACGATAAATCAATTTTTCTACCAAACTATCACACACATCTTTGATATCAAAATCGTTCGTTTCACTACCTATTTGGGCATAGAAAACAATATGCAATAGAACATCGCCCAACTCTTTTTTAATATTTTTCAAATCGCCATTCGAAATAGCATCCGCCAATTCGTACACCTCTTCAATCGTATTACAGCGTAATGATTCAAAGGTCTGTTTTCTGTCCCACGGACATTTTTCGCGCAGTTCGCTCATCACATCAAGCAATTGACGAAACGCAACGAGTTGTTCCTCTTGTGTATGCATAGTTCAAAAATTCGTATCTGTGAATCAGATTTTTCTATCTAATATCGATGAGGTTAAAATCACCGTTATAAGTTCCTGTTATCAAATTATCGAGTTGGTCGGTACACTGAAACGTAAATTTATAACTATCGCCATCTCGTGAAAATGCCACTGAATCGCGCATGACAAAAGCCTTTTGTTGCGCCGAAGCCGATCGATAATCCACCCAATAAGTTCCCCAATTGGCATTGCCACTTTTGTGTCCGTACAACGCTGTTTGATGTTCGTTTTTTCGGCTAATAGGATACGTGCCTTCGGCAGGAGCAGTAGCGTCTTCTGAGTGTAAACCCACCACAAACATCAAGCCTTGATTGATTGCTCCAGAGTCATCGTGGCGCAAATTACACGAGTAGAAATAAAATTCGTAATAATTCAATTGCTCAGCAAAAATAGGTCCCCAAAACATCAAATCACCTTTTTGCAAAGGAATAATAGAATCGCCCATCACAACCGTGCCAACTTGAACACCATCGATATCGTTGTTGTAAGTGACTGTTCCTTCATAAAAACCTTGCAATGGAATGTCCTCAAAAAAAGTAAAATCGAATTTTTGACCATTATCAGTATTAGAAAATTTCAGCGAACCGGTTGACAGATCAGTTTTTGTCGTATCAGTTTTATCCGTTGAAATTCGTAACCAATAAGATTCTGAAGCTATTATGGAGCCTGTGGAAACTTCATAAGTTTGTGGCAATAAATCGGACAATTCTGTCGCAATCGTGATACACAGCAAATCGCCATAACCAGACAAATTACCATTGGCAAACGACATAGTGGGTGAGCATAGCACTAATTGTAAACGATTTTCGGTAGTTGTATTATCGAGATAATGGCGTAATCTCGCACTTTTCAAGGCATACGACGTACCATTATAAGTGAATAAACCTCCATCTTTGAACGTGTTTTGAGGCTTTTCACAACTCACACAAAAAATGAGCAAAAGAACCAATAAACCGTAAGTATATTTCATCTATTTTTCACTATTTTAATTGGCGCATCATTATTAACACGCAAAATAAACACGCCGTAACCCAGTAATGGAATTTGTAGTTCGTCAGACGTAGTTTTAGAGATGCTATACCAAACGCGCCCAACCGTATCAAGTAAGTAAACACTCGATTTTGGTTCTAAATTCTCTAATAACAAACGGTTCGATGTTATACTCCATTTGACTTTTGAAATTGGTAAATTCGACAGCGCAGTTGTACTGAGGATGACTTTTATCGGACCATAAATAGTTGTATTCAAACCGCCTTGAGGCTGCACTGTGTAATAATAAGTGGCGTTCTTTTGTAAATTGACAACTGGATGCGTTAATGCTGTTTCTACTTGTGGGTAACCTTCTACGAATAGTCGACTATTAACATTTTCATAGGAATCAATTTCTACCAAATCAACAATCACTCGTTTGCCTGCACCCGCACTAAATTTGAAAGTTACAGACGAGAAAGCCGTTGAAGCAATCTTAAGTTTGAATGTTTGATAATCGACGGTGGTTGAAAATGTCCCTATTATCACATCATTACACAAAACAGTTAACGGCGCACCTTTATCGGCACCAGCTAGCTTGGCACGTACTAAAATTTGAATACTATCCCCAACTTCCATCACAGGAGAACTAATAGAACCAGCGGTGCCACCAGAAGCTAATTGAATTTCACTGTATTGACTTTTATCTATATAGCCCATCTCCGTCCATGTGACTGGTAGATTCGGTGTGTCGACAAAATCTTCCTTTAGTTTATTAACCCAGGATTTTTCACCCACGTCATTGATGGTAAAAACTGAAACTTTATAATTGAGCGCATCCGCTGAAGCTTTCCAACGTATAGTGAAATTCTCACTTCCCACTAATGGATCGAGTAAACGAAACGTATCAAATGCTTCAGCCGTTAACTTCACACGTATGGTATCTAACAACTCTTCACTATATAATTTTATATCCACAGTGTCGCACGAGGCGGTAGGCGAACGGTACTCAACCACCAGAGATACTCCCGCTAACACAGCAGCAGCAGATAAAGAGGTGTGAGATAACGTAAATTTAGACGCAGACAATCCGTATAACTCTACATTAACAGGTTTCGTAATGTTGTAACCACTTATGGGAATACTCAATGATTGTAACACGCCTAACTTACCACCTGGAAACTCAAAGGTTTTTCCTGTGATTGGCGAAATAATATAAGGTAGACCAGAAATCAGCGACGAAGAAAAAAGTTCATTCTTCTTATTTCCCCACACATATTCAGCCAAAAGAGGACAATCAATATATGGATTTCTATTTCCCTGAATTTTATAAACGGCTTCATTTCTTGTTAGCTCTTTAGCACTCACAGGATCCGCTCGATGCCAAGCTAATAGCATATTGGTAGTCCAATCCTGAAACAGTGGATAGGTATCGTGATTGTTGATGTTAAATTGCATCGACGCATCAGAGTTCCAAACATCGTTAGGCGAAAAATGTTCATAACATGTCACCATGTACATATAAGCTCGAGCAAAATCGCCTTTATATTCATCGGCAGGTTCCCAAGCCACAATAGAATTTACAGGACTACGCGAAAATGAACGACCACGTTTAATAACACCATTATCAAAAAGTACTTCACCATCAATCACAGCCATCGTCCAATTACTTTTTTGGATATTAGCGGTGGCATCCGCAGGATATAAATGGTGTAAATCTTTATAAGCTTGATTCGTAGTTCCGCCCCACCAGCTTTTTGGTAAGGAGTGTTCTATATGCATGCCACTCACAGAATTAACGCCATTAAATTGATAAATTTGATTGGAATACATGTCCCACACAGTGCCATCAGAACGCACATCGGTCTGTGCAAATCCAGACCACGTATAACCAGTACCACTTCCATAATTTAGCACCTTTGCATAACCAATAATTTGGTACAAAGCTGTCTTTAATTCGCCTTTATTCTTGCCATCAGTTGTATCGTAATAGCCCGCAGGAATGGCTGCCCACACTGAAATTGTAAGCAATAAAAAGCTATATGTAAGTAGTTTTTTTAACATCATTACTTATAAATTCCACTCAAAACCATCTTTCGTATCTTTGATAGTAAAACCGAGTGCGGTCAATTCATTGCGAATTTTATCCGAAGTCGCCCAATCTTTATTGTTTTTGGCATCAAGGCGCATTTGCAACAACAAATCAATGGCTTTTTTGTA
>DATFIF010000143.1:0-9682 GCA_035270405.1 Paludibacteraceae bacterium
CTTTAATGAACTAATACACATACCTAACGGTAAATGTATCACTATAAAAATAGATAGGAGACGAGTAATCCTCGGATTACTTGTTTCCTTCTTTTAACAAAAATAGACGGGTCTAGCTCAGTTGGTAGAGCACTGGTCTCCAAAACCAGGTGTCGGGAGTTCGAGCCTCTCGACCCGTGCAGAAAAAAAAATCTATTTGCGAAATATGAAACTCATCAATTATTTTAAAGAATCTTACACAGAACTTGTTCACAAGACCTCATGGCCTACACGACAAGAACTGACCAACAGTGCGGTAGTTGTTTTAGTAGCTTCCCTTCTTATTGCACTAGTAGTTTGGGCGATGGATTCTGGGTTTGAAAGTATTATGACGTTTATTTACAACAAGGTGCTCTAATTTTAGGAGGTATTCATGTCTGAGACAACAATGAAATGGTATGTTTTACGTGCCATTAGCGGTAAAGAAAACAAGGTGAAAGAATATGCTGATGCAGAAATCAGAACATCTGACCTTGGTCAATATGTCGCTCAGGTTTTGATCCCGCTAGAAAAGGTATACCAAATTCGTAACGGAAAAAAAACTATTAAAGAACGTAACTATCTACCAGGCTATGTACTTGTAGAAGCCAACATGACAAACGAGACGATGGGACGCTTGCGTAACATCCCTAACGTGTTAGGTTTCTTAGGCGCGGCTCCAGGTAGAAAACCTATGCCTTTACGTCCATCAGAAGTAACTCGAATTTTGGGTTCTGTTGATGAATTGCAAGAGATGGGCGAAGAGATTGCCATTCCATATAGCGTAGGCGAAAATGTAAAGGTAATTACGGGTCCTTTTTCTGGTTTTTCTGGCGTTATCGAAGAAGTAAACAATGAGAAGAAAAAACTCAAGGTGATGGTGAAAATTTTCGGGCGAAAAACACCGCTCGAACTTGGTTTCATGCAAGTGGAGAAAGAGTAAGCAACGAGGTTACGCCCGTTAAATTACTCACGTTTTTATGTTAATAACAAAATCTTAATTAGAATTATGGCTAAAGTAATTGCTGGTCTTATTAAATTACAGATCAAAGGTGGTGCGGCAAATCCGTCTCCTCCTGTTGGTCCTGCTTTGGGTTCCAAAGGGATCAATATCATGGAGTTTTGTAAGCAGTTCAACGCCAGAACCCAAGAAAGTGCAGGTAAAATTTTACCTGTAGTTATTACGTACTACGCAGACAAGTCATTTACATTTATCGTTAAAACTCCTCCTGTTGCCATCCAATTATTGGAAGCGTCAAAAGTGAAGGGTGGTTCAGCAGAACCTAATCGTAAAAAGATTGCTGAAATTACTTGGGAACAAGTAAGACAGATTGCTGAAGATAAAATGACAGACTTGAACTGTTTCACAACTGAGGCAGCCATGACAATGGTTGCTGGCACTGCGAGAAGTATGGGTATTACCGTAAAAGGTGAATTCCCTAATATTTAACACTTAACTTCAATTCAACAATGAGTAAACTTACAAAAAATCAAAAGTTAGCTGCAGAGAAGATTGAAGCAGGGAAAGCTTATACTCTCAATGAAGCCGCAAAATTGGTTAAAGAAATAACTAAAACCAAATTTGACGCCTCTGTGGATATCGACGTACGTTTAGGCGTAGACCCACGCAAAGCAAACCAAATGGTTCGTGGCGTGGTATCTCTTCCAAACGGTACGGGTAAACAAGTACGGGTTCTTGCATTATGTACTCCTGACAAAGAAGCCGAGGCGCAAGCTGCAGGCGCAGACTATGTTGGTCTCGATGAATATATCGAAAAAATAAAAGGCGGATGGACAGACATTGATGTGATCATCACGATGCCTGCTATTATGGGTAAAATTGGTGCTCTTGGACGCGTATTAGGCCCTCGTGGTTTAATGCCTAATCCAAAAAGTGGTACCGTTACTATGGAAGTTGGTAAAGCTGTTACCGAAGTAAAACAAGGTAAAATTGACTTTAAAGTAGATAAAACAGGGATTATTCACACCTCTATTGGAAAAGTTTCGTTCGACGAAATAAAACTAGTAGAAAACGCGAAAGAATTCATGAATACTATTATGAAGTTGAGACCATCTTCTGCCAAAGGTACATATGTAAAAAGCATTTATCTTTCAAGTACAATGAGTGCAGGTATCAAGATTGATACTAAATCAATTGATGAAAACTAATTAAAACGAAAGTATGAAAAAGGAAGATAAAAGCACTATTATTTCGCAAATACAGGAAACACTCAACGCATACAGTCATTTTTATATGACCGAAGCGCAAGGTTTGACTGCTGAGCAAGTTAGCAATTTACGACGTCTTTGCAACAAAGAAGATGTTAAAATGCTAGTTGTTAAAAACTCACTATTCCAAAAAGCACTTGAAGCTAATGGCGTAGATACAGCACCACTAACCGAAGCTTTAAAGCTCAACACAGCTGTATTGTTTTCTAATTCTGGTAATGCTCCTGCTAAATTGATTAAAGCATTTAGCAAAGCTAATAAAAAACCAGTTTTGAAAGCTGCTTATGTTGAAGAATGCTTCTATATTGGCGAAAATCAACTTGAAACTCTTATTTCAATTAAGAGTAAAAACGAACTTATCGGTGAAGTTATTGGCTTATTGCAATCACCTGCTAAAAACGTTATTTCCGCACTCCAATCTGGAGGAACTACAATTCATGGTGTGTTGAAAACACTCTCTGAAAGATAATTACTATTTACAAAAACAAAATTACAAACACATAAATTATTATTACAATGGCAGATTTGAAAGCTTTTGCAGAACAATTGGTTAACCTTACCGTTAAAGAAGTAAATGAGTTAGCCGCAATTTTGAAAGATGAATACGGTATCGAACCTGCTGCTGCAGCTGTTGCTGTTGCTGCTGGTCCAGCTGCTGCTGCTGAAGCAGTTGAAGAAAAATCATCTTTTGATGTTATTTTGAAATCATGTGGTGCCAACAAATTGGCAATCGTTAAGTTAGTGAAAGAACTTACAGGTCTTGGCTTGAAAGAAGCTAAAGATATTGTAGACGCTGCTCCAGCTGCTGTTAAAGAAGGTGTTGCTAAAGAAGAGGCAGAATCTCTTAAAAAGCAATTGACCGAAGCAGGCGCTGAAGTTGAACTTAAATAAGTCTAAATCCTGATTTTCAGGGTACTACGGTTTAGAATCTCGCTCAGGCGGGACTCTAAACCTTTTTATGTATAACAAATAAGTTCAACTAATACACACTAATAAATGTCTTCAAATACTGAAAATCAAAGAACGAGTTTTGCCTCCATAAAAAATCAGTTGGCTTACCCAGATTTTTTGGAAGTACAACTTAAATCATTTAGAGATTTCTTCCAACTAGATACTCCACCTGAGAGAAGAAGAAATGAGGGATTGTATCGCGTGTTTTCTGAAAATTTCCCAATTGCAGATACTCGTAATAATTTCGTTCTCGAATTCCTCGATTATTATGTTGATCCTCCCCGCTACTCTATCGACGAATGTATCCGTCGCGGTTTGACTTATAGCGTTCCGTTAAAAGCCAAATTAAAATTATATTGCACCGATCCTGATCATGAAGATTTCGATACGGTGATTCAAGACGTCTATTTGGGACCTATCCCTTATATGACTGCCAAAGGTACATTTGTAATTAATGGCGCCGAACGCGTTATTGTATCACAATTGCACCGTTCTCCTGGCGTATTTTTCGGTCAAAGCACTCACGCTAACGGCACAAAACTCTATTCTGCACGTATCATTCCATTCCGCGGTTCGTGGATTGAGTTTGCTACGGACATTAATAATGTGATGTACGCCTACATCGACCGTAAGAAAAAACTACCTGTGACCACTTTGCTACGTGCCATTGGCTACGAAAGCGACCAAAATATTTTGGAAACATTCGGATTGGCAGAAGAGGTCAAAGTAAACAAAACCAATTTAAAGAAATCAATTGGCCGCAAATTAGCTGTTCGTGTTGTAAAAACATGGGTTGAAGATTTTGTGGACGAAGATACCGGTGAAGTGGTAAGCGTAGAACGTACAAAAGTACTTATCGACCGCGAAACTATCATCGAATCAACTCATATTGAAGATATAATTGAATCTGGAAATCAAACTATTTTACTTCACAGAGAAGATCAAAATGTGGATGATTTTGCGATTATTTATAATACGTTACAAAAAGACCCTAGTAATACGGAGAAAGAGGCCGTTTTACATATTTATCGTCAATTGCGTAACGCAGAACCTGCTGATGACGCATCAGCTCGCGAAACGATTAATGGTCTTTTCTTCTCCGAAAAACGTTATGATTTAGGAGAAGTTGGTCGTTATCGAATCAATAGAAAACTCGACCTCACCACGGATATGGGTGTGCGTGTTTTGACCAAAGAAGATATTATTGAAATCATTAAATACCTTATCAAACTTATCAACTCCAAAGTTGATGTAGATGATATTGACCACTTAAGTAACCGCCGTGTGCGTACTGTTGGTGAACAACTTTACCAACAATTCAATATCGGTTTAGCACGTATGGCACGTACTATTCGCGAACGTATGAATGTGCGCGACAACGAAGTGTTTACGCCAATTGACTTGATCAACGCTAAAACTATTTCGTCGGTTATCAATTCGTTCTTCGGAACAAATGCTCTTTCACAATTCATGGACCAAACCAATCCACTGGCAGAATTGACGCACAAACGTCGTTTATCTGCTCTTGGACCCGGCGGTTTAAGTCGTGATCGCGCTGGTTTCGAAGTTCGTGACGTTCACTATACACACTATGGTCGTCTTTGTCCAATTGAAACTCCTGAAGGACCAAATATTGGATTGATTTCGTCACTTTGCGTATATGCCAAAATCAACGAATTAGGTTTTATCGAAACACCTTATCGTAAAGTAGCCAATGCCATTGTTGATTTAACAGCTGATGGTGTTACCTACTTGACAGCAGAAGAAGAAGAAGATTTGGTTGTAGCACAAGGTAATGCGCCACTTGACGCCAAGGGTTCGTTCATTCGCAACAAAGTAAAATCACGTTTGGAAGCTGATTTCCCGATGGTAGAACCAACAGAAGTAGATTTGATGGACGTAGCTCCTCAACAAATCGCCTCTATTGCAGCCGCCTTAATTCCATTCCTCGAACATGATGATGCCAACCGTGCCTTGATGGGATCTAACATGATGCGCCAAGCCGTGCCATTGTTACGTCCAGAAGCACCGATTGTTGGTACAGGTATCGAACGTCAAGTGATTATTGACTCTCGTACGCAAATTATGGCTGAAGGTAATGGCGTGGTAGAATTTGTGGATGCCACTGTTATTCGTGTACGTTATAATTATACAGAAGAGGAATCTTTTGTGAATTTTGAAGATTCTGTAAAAGAATATAAACTTCCAAAATTCTTAAAAACAAATCAAGATACAACCGTTGACTTGCGCCCAATTGTCAAAAAAGGCGATACGGTAACTTATGATCAGATCTTAACAGAGGGTTATTCAACTCAAAACGGTGAATTAGCTTTAGGATGCAACTTGAAAGTGGCTTATATGCCTTGGAAAGGTTACAATTATGAAGATGCTATCGTTATCAACGAACGTGTAGTTCGCGAAGACGTGTATACATCTATCCATGTGAGCGAATACACACTTGAAGTACGTGAAACCAAACGTGGAATGGAAGAATTGACTTCTGACATTCCGAATGTGAGCGAAGAGGCTACAAAAGATTTGGACGAAAATGGTATCATTCGCATTGGTGCACACGTTATTCCTGGCGATATTTTGATTGGTAAAATTACACCAAAAGGTGAAACAGATCCAACACCAGAAGAGAAACTATTGCGCGCTATTTTTGGCGACAAAGCGGGCGATGTAAAAGATGCTTCGTTGAAAGCTACACCTTCATTACGAGGTGTTGTTATTGGCAAAGAACTTTACTCAAAAGCACAACGCAATCGTAAATCACGTTCTTCAGACAAAGAAATTCTAACAAAATTAGATGCTGAATTCGAAAAAGACGTGGTTGCGCTAAGAGTCCAATTGATTGAAAAGTTAATTGCCATCACCAATGGTAAAACATCGCAAGGTGTAAAAGATTTCTTAGGCACCGACCTCATTCCTAAGGGTGTGAAGTTTACTCAAAAACTACTCAACGAAATTGATTATAGCGTTGTTCAATTGACCAAATGGACGACTGACCCGCATAAAAACGATATGATTCGTGATATCGTTATCAATTACTTGAAGAAATATAAAGAGTGCGACTCTCAATTAAAACGTAAAAAATTCAATGTGACCATTGGTGATGAACTTCCATCAGGAATTATTCAGTTAGCCAAAGTATACATTGCTAAAAAACGTAAAATTCGCGTTGGTGATAAAATGGCTGGTCGTCACGGTAACAAAGGTATTGTTTCTAAAATTGTTCGACAAGAAGATATGCCGTTCCTTGAAGATGGAACTCCAGTAGATATCGTATTGAATCCGCTTGGCGTGCCTTCACGTATGAACCTTGGACAAATTTTTGAAGCTGTACTCGGATGGGCAGGTAAAGAATTAGACGTGAAATTCTCAACTCCAATTTTCGATGGGGCAAACCTCGACGATTTGAATGAATGGTGTGATAAAGCAGGCGTGCCACGTTACGGTAAAACTTATCTTTATGATGGTGGTACTGGCGAACGATTTGACCAACCAGCTACTGTTGGCGTGACTTATTTCTTGAAATTAGGACACATGGTTGAAGACAAAATGCACGCACGTTCTATTGGGCCTTACTCACTTATTACACAACAACCATTGGGCGGTAAAGCTCAATTTGGTGGACAACGTTTTGGTGAGATGGAGGTTTGGGCACTTGAAGCATTCGGAGCATCCTATATTTTACAGGAAATTTTGACTATAAAATCGGATGATGTGATGGGTCGTGCCCGCGCTTACGAAGCCATTGTAAAAGGCGATCCAATGCCACAACCTGGTATTCCAGAATCACTGAACGTATTATTACACGAGTTGAAAGGTTTAGGTTTAAGTGTCAATTTGGAGTAATTTCATTATTTCCACTTTAAACTGAATTTTTTACATCTTACAAATTTCAATAAGAATATGGCATTTAAAAGAGAAAATAAGATCAAAAATAATTTCACCAAGATTTCCATCGGGCTAGCATCGCCCGAGGAAATTCTTGAGTCGTCGAATGGCGAGGTTTTGAAACCTGAAACCATCAACTATCGTACCTACAAACCTGAACGCGACGGTTTGTTTTGCGAACGTATTTTTGGGCCAGTAAAAGACTACGAATGTCACTGCGGAAAATACAAACGTATTCGTTACAAAGGAATCGTTTGCGACCGTTGTGGTGTAGAAGTTACTGAGAAAAAAGTACGTCGCGAACGTACTGGACACATTCAATTGGTTGTTCCAGTAGCACATATTTGGTACTTCCGCTCGCTGCCAAACAAAATTGGTTACCTGCTCGGAATGCCTAGTAAAAAACTTGATTCAATCATTTATTACGAGAAATATGTGATTATTCAACCAGGCATTTTTGCTGGAGTTGAAGAAGACCCAATCGTAGAAGGCGATTTGATTGATGAAGACAAATACTTAGAATTGATGGACAAACTTCCACGCGAGAATCAAATGCTGGAAGATACGGATCCTGATAAATTTATTGCGAAAATGGGTGCAGAAGCTGTTCACGACATGCTTCACCGCTTAGATTTGGATAAATTATCGTATGATTTGCGTCACAAAGCTGACACCGATACGTCGCAACAACGTAAAGCAGAAGCTTTAAAACGTTTGCAAGTAGTAGAAGCATTCCGTGGCGCACGTCACAAAAACCGTCCTGAATGGATGATTTTGAAAACAATTCCAGTTATTCCACCAGAATTGCGCCCATTAGTTCCACTCGATGGTGGTCGTTTTGCCACATCAGATTTGAACGATTTATACCGTCGTGTAATTATTCGCAATAACCGTTTGAAACGCTTAATCGAAATCAAAGCTCCTGAAGTAATTTTACGTAACGAAAAACGTATGTTGCAAGAAGCTGTGGATTCGTTAATCGACAACTCGCGTAAGTCAAGCGCCATGAAAACTGACTCAAATCGTCCATTGAAATCTCTTTCAGACAGTTTGAAAGGTAAACAAGGTCGTTTCCGTCAAAATTTACTTGGTAAACGTGTTGACTACTCTGCCCGTTCGGTAATTGTCGTTGGTCCAGAGTTAAGAATGCACGAGTGCGGTATTCCAAAAGATATGGCAGCAGAACTTTACAAACCGTTTATTATTCGTAAACTGATTGAACGAGGTATTGTTAAAACGGTAAAATCAGCCAAAAAAATTATTGATAGAAAAGATCCAGTTGTTTGGGATATTTTGGAATATGTGATGAAAGGACACCCGGTTTTATTAAACCGTGCTCCAACATTGCACCGTTTGGGTATTCAAGCTTTCCAACCAAAACTGATTGAAGGTAAAGCAATTCAATTACACCCATTAGCATGTACGGCATTTAATGCCGACTTTGATGGTGACCAAATGGCTGTTCACTTACCACTTGGTAACGAAGCTGTATTGGAAGCTCAACTGTTGATGCTTGCTTCACATAACATTTTAAATCCAGCTAATGGAGCGCCTATCACGGTGCCATCGCAAGATATGGTACTTGGTTTGTATTATATTACAAAACCACGTCAAGGAGCTTTGGGTGAAGGTTTGAAATTCTATTCGCCAGAAGAAGTTGAAATCGCTTACAACGAAAAGAAAGTAGATATTCACGCTATCATTTCAGTGAAAACCAAGGATATTGACGAAAATGGGAAACCTGTTGTACGTATGATAAACGAAACAACAGTCGGTCGCGTCCTTGTCAATAACTTCATTCCTGATGAAGTTGGTTTCCTTAATGAGTTGCTATCTAAAAAGTCGTTACGTAACATTATCTCTCGTGTTATCGAAACATGTGGAGTAGCTCGTACCGCACAATTCTTAGATGATATTAAAAACTTAGGGTACCAAATGGCATTCCGTGGTGGTTTGTCGTTCAACCTTTCGGATGTAATTATTCCAGAAGAAAAAGGCGCATTAGTACAAAAAGGTTACGATGATGTAGAAAGCATTATGGCTGACTACAACATGGGATTTATTACCAACAACGAGCGTTACAATAAAATTATTGATACATGGACTGAAGTCAATAGTAAATTGGCAAAAGTTGTTATCAATCAATTAACTAACGACAACCAAGGATTTAACTCTGTTTACATGATGTTAGATTCTGGAGCGCGTGGTTCTAAAGAACAAATTCGTCAGTTGTCTGGTATGCGTGGCTTGATGGCAAAACCTCAAAAAGCCGGTGCCGAAGGTGGACAAATTATTGAAAATCCAATTTTAGCAAACTTTAAAGAAGGTTTGTCTGTGTTGGAATACTTTATTTCTACTCACGGTGCTCGTAAAGGTTTGGCTGATACCGCTTTAAAAACGGCAGATGCTGGTTATTTGACTCGTCGTTTGGTAGACGTTTCGCACGATGTTATCATTAAGGAAGAAGATTGTGGTACATTGCGTGGTTTGATTGCTAGCGAATTGAAAAATAAAGAACAAGTAGTAGCTTCATTGTACGAACGCATCTTAGGACGTGTTTCTGTACATGATGTTTTCCATCCAA
>DATFIF010000144.1:0-3354 GCA_035270405.1 Paludibacteraceae bacterium
TTTTTTCATATTTTTACTGCTAATACTTTTATTACTTTTTCTCTGTTCTGACTCAAAATGAGTGATTCGTGCTTGATTGGCATGTGCTGAAACATATCCGTCAGGAATGCGTTGAGCTACCCACACAGCGCCTTTACGACCTACACCTTTACCAATTAACTCTAAAACCCAAACTTCATTTGGGTCGGCAATAGAAAGTGACTCTCCAGAACTGTAATAACCATATTTTTCCACTAATTCGGTGATTACTTTGATGGCTTCGCGTGCTGTTTTTGAGCGTTGAAGTCCAATATACATGAGACTTCCGTAATCCATAATACCGGTGGTATCTACTAATTCTTCACGACCACCATAGGTTGTTTCACTAATAGCAACTTGGTGTTCGTTCATGTTTCCAACAACGCTGTAGGTATGTGATACTTGTTCTATTTCTCCTAAGAAATCCCCGGTGTCCCATTCATAAATTGAGAGTGTGCTACCTGGTGCATAATCTGTTGCAGGATAGTGATATAAAGCTCCAAACAAAGCATAAGAGTCCGCTGAATACGTAATCATTGTAGAGCCATCTACTGAGGCTCCTTTGGTTACTAACAAGTTTGTACAGGCCCATATTCCTGAAATATTGAGAGTTAATAGCGTTGCAATTAAAATGGCTTTTGTTTTAGTCATAATTTTTATTTTTTTAAAATGGATAACCGATAGCAAAGTGGAATGCGACATCATTTTTCCATGAAAGTTCGGTTCGCCAGCGATCACTAGATGTCGCGCCGCTAGGTTCAAACAGTTTTACTCCCATATCAAAACGAATCACGAAGAAGTCGAAATCGGCACGAATCCCGATTCCGTAGCTACAAGCTATCTGTTTATAGAATTCGTTAAATTTAAAATATCCACCTTCCTGTTCTTTATAATCTTTTATCGTCCAAATATTACCAGCATCGATAAATGCGGCACCTTCAATCATCCAAAATAGTTTAAATCGTCCTTCTAAACTTAAATCTAAACGAATATCACCAGATTGGTTCATGTAGTCAATACTTCCTCTGTGGAGATAACGACCTGGTCCTAAAGTACGTACCGACCAGCCACGCACACTATTGGCGCCACCACTAAAGTAGCGTTCTTCAAAAGGCAAAACACTGGCATTACCGTAAGGATAACCAATTCCTATGCCACTGTGAAAAACTAACCGATTTTTTTTACTAAAATAGTGATTGTATGTAAAATCTAAATCGCCCTTAACGTATTGAGAATAGGCAATATTAAAGATTTCGTAATGATTGTCAGCGTTTTTAGTTTGACCTACAGCAGAACTAATTCCGTATAAAAGGTTACCTGCCGTTGATACATTTCCGCGTAATGTATAAAAGTTTGATGTTGCTGAACTACGTTTGTTAGAATAAGAAACACCTAAACCCATGCGCATGATTAAATGATCTTCATAGCTGTATCGTATTGAAGAAGAGGGTTTTAAGTACTGTTCTTTAAACGAATTTGTCATCCAAGGTAAGTAGATGTAGTTGATGTCAATCAAATCAAACGAGAATCGTACGCCTTTATATCTCCAAGCGTATTTCATGCCAGCATTGGCTATATTACGTTGGTATTCTGGACGTTGCTGGAAGTTATAACTAATTGAAAACTCAGTAGTTCCACCCATTTTTCGTTTGAATTCATTGGTTGTAAAAGGCACTAAGAAAATCGGTAAATTGATAGACATCGTACCACCAATTTCTGCTGAATTTTTCATCGCGCCAAGTTTGCCAATTGCTTCGTAGGAGCCATGTACACCAACTCTGAAAATTTCTGCACCTTTGAATAAATTCTTATTTTGATAGGTAATTCCAGCACCGACACCTAAATCACCATTAGAATTGGTTCCTTCAATATCAAAAGCCACTGAGTGCGTTTTTGCAGGAGTTACTACGATATTGCAGTTCATAGTTCCGTCTGGATTTTCACGGAAATTAATATCTACATATTTTATGGCTTGTAGCGAATTCAAGGATGCATACGTGCGTTCAACTAAACGTTCGTTATAGATGCTATGTGGCTTTATTAAGGTTTTAGAAATAAGTATTTTAGGTGTAAAATTTGATTTCTTTTCTCTAATAACTGAAAAACCTTCTAGCGACACGGTATCTAATTCTGCGTTAGAGAAAATAGAATTTGAAACATCGTAAATCGTGATAGTTCCCACTTTTGTTTTGGTAAATAAGCGATTTCTTAACGAGTCATTTTCTAGAAAAGTGGGCTGCATTTCTAAAACGATATCAACTTGATTGGATTGTAATGCACTGTCGACCATGAAATTCAAGGCTTCCTTTTGAAAATAGAAATAACCTTTTCGACGTAAAAGTTTTGCTACATTTTCACGTTCTTCAGCTAATACATCGACATCAAACAGGTTTCCTGCTCGAGGAACATTTAGCATCTTGCGCTGTTTTATAATCGACATGATCGTATCGTCAGGTAGTTGAATTTGATACGAGCGTATGGTATAGGGTTCATTTCCAGTGACAAGATAGGTCACTTTTACTTGTCTTTTCTTCTCTTTTTCTACAACATCTACTTTAGCATTGAGAAATCCTTTGTTTCCCAACTGTTTTTCCAATTGCTCTTTTGAATTTCTGGTTAAAGTAGTATCGTATAGAACCGGAGTTTCGCCAATTTTACGTAGCCATCGGTTGATCCATTTACTAGTATCTTGTCCGGAAGCACTATAAAAAGCTAGTTCTATACGTGCTAAACTTATAAAATAACTATTTGGTGTTTGTTGTAGAAAAGGTTCTAAAATATCTGTCGGTGCTTCCGGCACATTCGATTTTATGGTATTCCGACGTAATAAGCGCTCGTTTTCAGGCACATACTTTGTTAAGCTACACGAGGAGAGTAGCAACGTAGCCAAAGAAAATAATATAATTCGACGGATTGGCATATGTGAATAACGACTTCAGAACTTTAATAAAAAAAACTTGCCGCAAATATAGCTAAATTTCAGCGAATTATATACTTTTGTATTCTTAAAAATAGTGTTAATCTAGCAATTTATATAAATAGAATGTTATCAAAAAATCAAATAAAAAGTGTGCGATCACTTTCGTTGAAGAAAAACAGAGACGAACAACGGCTTTTTGTTGCGGAGGGAGAAAAGTTGGTGGAAGATTTGTTACCATTTTTGGTTTGTCGTTCTTTATTTGTTACGTCTGACTGGGCAACAACTCACGCCAAACCCTCTATTTTAGAATACGTGATGGTAGATGGTCTTGATGAGATGAAAAAAATTTCTTTTTTAGCGACTCCAACTCCGGTATTAGCTGTGTTTGAACAGCCCGATTTAAAGTTACATATATC
>DATFIF010000145.1:0-9296 GCA_035270405.1 Paludibacteraceae bacterium
GTCACGCCGTAACGTGTTTTAAGATCTGCTGCAATCGCATCACATTTCGATTTGGTACGGCTGGCAATCATAATTTCAGTAAAAACATCTCTGTTTTGTGCCAACTTATGAGCGGCTACGGTAGCTACACCGCCAGCTCCAATAATCATTACTTTTCCCATGTGGTTTTATTTTTTTAGTGCGTTTAATTTCTTCTTGTCTGTCTCTTAAGTTGTTGTGTTCTTAATAGATTTGAAATACAAAGGTACATATTTTTTTGAAAATGGCAGAGGTTTTGTTGTCTAAAATTATTTGTGTAACTTTGTCTAACATTATGAAACGAAAACTGCTCTATATAACCCTTCTTTTTATGGCGACCAACTTGTTGGCGGAGCCATTCTACACGCATTCAATGGTTAATAACATTCGTACTTTACAAGTGCGTTTTAGTAGTAATCCATTGGCTTTGCCAGTAATTGAATTGGAGTCGGAGGAGTCGGTCTCTATTTCGTTTGATGAGATGTCGTACGAACCGAAAAGTTTCAATTATTCAATCATTCATTGTGATGCTGATTGGACGCGCTCTTCCCTTTCAGAAGTCGACTATCTGCAAGGTTTTGCTAATGGCTCTATCGATAATTATGAATTTTCATCGAATACGTCCACGCTGTATGTGCATTACCAATTCGATGTTCCTAACGATGATTTAAAGCTTAAAGTTTCAGGAAATTATGCCGTAATCATAGCGCAAGATAATGATTTTTCTAAACCTATTGCGGTGGCTTGTTTTTCGGTGGTTCAGTCGCGTGTGACCGTTAAAGGTGCTGTGCGTGGCAATACAGATACGGAGCTATTGGGGCGTTATCAGCAGATAGATTTTGATGTGCAAACTGGCGGTTACGAAGTGCGTGACCCGTTTTCAGAACTTAAAGTAATGGTTCAGCAAAATCGCCGTTGGGATACGATGGTGACCGATATAAAACCGACTTATACGTCGTCGAGCATGCAATCGTATAAAAACAACCGACAACTTATTTTTGAAGGCGGAAATCAGTATCGTAGCATCGATTTTTCATCAGAATATAGTTATAGTGGCGCTATCGATCGCGTTGTTTACGACAAAATTTTTTATCATGTGATGCTATCTCCGAGCGAATTACGCGCTGGGCATGGGGTGGAACAAGGATATGACGTCAATGGTCAGTTTTTAGTAAATCGGCAACGCTCGTATGAAGCAAGTGTCGAAGCTGATTATATGTGGGTTCACTTTATTGTGCCGATGGCAAATCCCTATTTTAATGGAAGCGTTTATCTGCTTGGACAATTTGTAGATAATCAGGTGACTGAGCAATCGCGAATGGTGTACGATTTTGCACAGAAAGCTTATGTTAAATCGCTTTTTCTGAAACAAGGAGGTTATAATTTTCAATACCTATTTGTAGAAAAAAATGCGAAATCAGGAACCTTACAGCCTATCGAAGGTAGCTATTGGCAAACAGAAAACGAATATGCCATCTACGTTTATCACCGTCCGTGGGGCGAGCGTTACGATAAATTAGTAGCTGTGCAATTAGTTTCGGAATAGCTTATTAGCACTTAAAATCACCTCATTTGCAATGGATACAATAGCTGTTATAAAACAGCTATTTTTTTTTGCTACTATAAAATTAAAGTGGTAAATTACCAACTTGTTTTTAGTGTTTCTTAACGTTTTTAAAGTTCCATATAATAGACTAGATATGAGTTACTTGAAATTTGATAAAATGTTGCTTACCAACCTCGAGAAGTCGTTGGATAAGGAGATGTTGCGTACTAATAAGGCAGGCGCTTATGCGAGTACAACCATTATTGATTGCAATACACGCAAATATCATGGTTTATTAGTTGTTCCTGTTCCTGAAATAGACCGCGATAATCACGTGTTGCTATCTTCGTGCGACGAAACAGTGATTCAACATGGAGCTGAGTTTAATTTAGGTATTCATAAATTTCAGGGCGATCACTACAGCCCGCGTGGACATAAATATATTCGTGAGTTTCATTTTGATTCTGCAGCAACAACTATTTATCGCGTTGGTGGCGTAATTTTACAAAAGGAGCGCATTTTTGTGTCGGGTGAAAACCGTATGTTAATTAGTTATACACTACTTGAAGCACATTCGCCTACCACATTGCGGTTACGGCCATTTTTGGCGTTTCGTAATGTGAATGAATTAACTCAGGAAAATAATACGATCAATAAAACTTATCAAGAGGTGGAAAATGGTATTTCTTGTTGTTTGTACGAACCCTATCCGAATTTGGTGATGCAAACTAATAAACAAGTTGTATTTGTTCCTGAATCCGATTGGTATCGTGGTATCGAATATTATAAAGAGCAGCAGCGCGGTTACGATTTTCGTGAAGATTTGTATGTGCCGGGTTATTTTGAACTCTCTATTAAAAAAGGTGAAACCATTATTTTTTCAGCAGGGACAGAGCCTATTGGCGTGCGCAAACTGAAAAGATTATTTGAAGAGGAAAAGGGCAAACGCACATTGCGCACCGATTTTGTAAGTTGTCTTAAAAATTCAGCGCAACAATTTTATAATAAAAAAGAAGATGGTTATTATCTGCTGGCCGGTTATCCATGGTTTAAATACCGTGCTCGCGACGAATTTATAGCTTTGCCTGGAAGCACATTAGCTATTGGCGACGTGGAAATGTTTGAAAACATGATGAAGATTGGTGTTGTGGCAGTGCGCGATTACATTGATGGAAAACCGAAAAGTACGCAATTGAAAGAGGTGAGTGCGCCTGACGTTTTGCTGTGGTTTATTTGGGATATTCAACAATATGCCCAAACCGCTTCGTTGCAACAAGCTGCTGAAAAATACGGCGATACCGTGTTAGATATTATTACGTTTATTCGTAAACAAAAACATACGAATCTGTTTGTTCATGAAAATGGTTTGTTATATACCGACGGACGTTATAAACCAGTGACTTGGATGAATGCCATGGAGAATGATTATCCGATAACACCACGCACTGGCTATGTGGTCGAGATAAATGCTTTGTGGTACAATGCCCTTAAATTTGCGTCTGAGATAGCTGGAAATCTAGCGCAAGAAAACACAGCCGATTTGCTCAATTATCAAGCAGAGATTATGCATGAATCATTTGTTCAAACATTTTGGAATGGTGTCTACTTAGATGATTATGTGGATGGTAATTATCACAATCGTGAGGTGCGTCCCAATATGATTTTTGCTGTTTCATTGCCCTATTCTCCTTTAGACAAAAAACAACAGAAATCTATTTTAGATATCGTAACCCGCGAACTATTTACCGTCAAAGGTTTGCGTAGTTTAAGCCCAAAAAGTGGTATGTATCGCCCAAATTATATTGGCGGACAGTTGGAACGCGATCGTAATTACCATAATGGACCTGTTTGGCCATGGACGACAGCGGCTTTTGCCGAAGCGTATCTCAAGATTTACAAAATGAGCGGTGTTTCCATGTTGATGCGTCTTTTAGCCGGTTTTGAAAGCGATTTAACAGAACTCACTGTGGGCTGTTTATCGGAATTATACGATGGAAATCCGCCGTTTCGTGGGCATGGAGCTATGAGTTATGCACCGTCTGTTGCTGAAGTGTTGCGTGCGAGAAAAATAATGGAAGATTTTATTCAAACGCTTTCTGAGCAACACGTGAATGACTATGGAATAGGTGTTTTGGTTGATGGAAAATAGATTTTGGTGAAAACGTTAGAGATAAAAATAGATATATAGATTATATGAAAGCATTAATGTTAGGATGGGAGTTTCCTCCGCATATTCTTGGTGGCTTAGGAACTGCGAGTTATGGATTAACTCGTGGCATGTCGCTACAGCCAGATATGGATATAACATTTGTTATCCCAAAACCTTGGGGCGATGAAGATCGGAGTTTTCTTCACATTATTGGCGCTTGCAATGTACCAGTAGTTTGGAAAGATGTGGATTGGAATCATGTCAACGGACGGATTGGTTCTATCATGCATCCAGATGAGTATTATCAATTACGAAATGGTATAAAATACGATTTTCACCGTATTTGGACCAATGAGTTAGGTTGCATTGATTTTTCAGGTCGTTATCCAGATAATTTATTAGAAGAGATTTCCAATTATGAAGCCGTAGTGAGTGTTATTGCTCACAGTCGCGATTTTGACGTGATTCATGCTCACGACTGGTTGACCTATCCTGCGGGACGTTTTGCTAAAGAAATTACTGGAAAACCAATGGTTATTCACGTTCATGCGACCGATTATGACCGCAGTCGTGGACAAGTAAATCCCGAAGTGTATGCGATTGAAAAAACAGGGATGGATGCTGCGGATCACATTATTACGGTATCAAATTTGACGCGAAATACAGTTATTGAAAAATACCATCAACATCCTGACAAAGTGACAACGGTTCATAATGCGGTGGAGCCACTCGATTTTATCGACGAATTACACAAAAGCGAACGTACAGACAAAGTTGTAACATTTCTTGGTCGTATTACGATGCAAAAAGGCCCTGAATATTTTGTAGAAGTGGCGTCTCGTGTGTTACAACATACCGATGGTGTTCGCTTTGTGATGGCTGGTAGTGGCGATATGATGAACGATATGATTCGCCTCGTGGCACAACGTGGCATTGCTGATAAATTCCATTTTACAGGTTTTTTGAAAGGTCGTGGCGTTTACGAAATGTTGGCTGAAAGTGATGTGTACATGATGCCTTCAGTTTCTGAACCATTTGGAATTTCGCCGCTAGAAGCCATGCAATGCGGTACGCCTAGTATTATTTCCAAACAATCAGGCTGTGCTGAAATCCTTGACCACGCTATCAAAACTGATTATTGGGACATTGTTACGATGGCTGATTATATTCACGCCATTGTCAAATATCCAGCTATGTTTGAAGCTTTGCGTAAAAATGGTGTAGACGAAGTGAATGCTATCACCTGGGAAATCGCAGGTCGAAAAGTACGTAAAATTTACGATATGGTTTGCGGCCGTTAAAATCTCTAATTTATAACTCATAATTCATATATGAAAACAATCAATTTTATTTTTCGCGTACATCAACGCACTAATCTGAAACGTTATCGTTTTTTTGAGATTGGTAACGACCATTATTATTACGATGATTATGCCGATGAAGCTGCTGTACGTTTGGTTACGGATCAATGTTATTTAGAAGCTAATCGCACATTGCTTGAGATGATTCGCAGCTCTAACGGCAAATTTAAAGTCTCTTTTGCCATTTCTGGTTTAGCGT
This sequence comes from Paludibacteraceae bacterium, assembly GCA_035270405.1. GTDB lineage: Bacteria > Bacteroidota > Bacteroidia > Bacteroidales > Paludibacteraceae > W0P28-013. Next base: position 5,274 of record DATFIF010000145.1, read on the forward strand.
TGGAGCAATTTGAACGTTATGCTCCAGAAGTGATTGAAAGCTTTCAAGAATTAGCCAAAACAGGTAGCGTAGAGTTTTTAGCCACGCCTAATACGCATTCGTTAGCATCTCTTTACGATGAAGACGAATTTGTGATTCAAACAAAACTGCAAACGAATAAGATTAAACAATTATTTGGTAAAACGCCTACAGTTTATGCTAACACAGCTTTGATTTACTCCGACGAAATTGGTGAAGCTATCGCTAAAATGGGTTATAAAACGATTATGATTGAAGGTGCCAAGCATATTATGGGTTGGAAAAGTCCACATTATGTCTACAATCACGCCTACAATAATAAAGTGAAATTGTTGGTTCGCGATAATAAATTGAGCGATGATATCAATTATCGTTTTTCGCAGTGGAATTGGAATGAGTATCCATTGACCGCCGAAAAATTTATTGGTTGGATTAATGCTGCGCCTGCTGACGAAGAACTTTTTAATGTATTTCTTGGTTATGAAGCGTTAGGCGTTTTGAATAATAAAAATAGTGGAATTTTTGAATTCTTCAAAGCCTTACCTTATCACGCAATCGAACAAGGCGTGCATTTTTCAACTCCGAGCGAAGTGGCGGGTAAATCAAAACCAATTGATACAATTTCTGTTTTGCATCCAATGTCGTGGGCCGATGAAGAAAAAGATTTGAGTGCTTGGTGTGGTAATGAATTGCAAAATGAAGCACTTAATAAGTTGTACAGCATTAGTAAACGCGTACATTTGTGCTCCGATTTATTATTAAAAATAGATTGGCAACGCCTGCAAGATACGTCGCATTTCTTTTTCATGGCGACCAAACACTATTCTAATGGTATGATTTACGCCGAAGCCATTCCGTACGAATCGCCTTACGATGCATTTATGAACTACATGAATGTGTTGAGTGATTTTATGGAGCGTGTGAATGCACAATATCCAAGCAGCATCGAGAATGAAGAGTTGAATGCGCTATTGCAAACAATCTATAATCAAGAACAAGAAATCGCTAATTTGGAATCAAAAATTGAAGCCTGCCAAGAAAAAGTAGTCAAACAAGTAGCTAAACAAAAAGAAGCAAAAGTAGCAACTCCTGCTAAAGTAGTTACTAAGGCTAAAGTTAAAACGGCGAAGAAGTAATTAGCTTGTAAGCCTTAATATAAAAAGAGCAACGAAATTTCGTTGCTCTTTTTATATTAAGTTGTTGGGTTAGGCTTATCTTTTCCTTTGGCACGTAAAACCACTTTAGATGCGATACGTTTTTTGTAATCGGCGCGCATTTTTTGAGAGCCAGAGAGTTTTTTCTTTGGCCATTTACTGGTGGCTTTTTTCGATTTATCACTAGTACTCCCAAAAACTTCACCGTTTACTAAAAGATCTTCAAAGTTCATTGTATTTTTAAATATAAAAGGTGTCGTACATTATAATTCTCTGTACAAAAGTAGTTCTTTTATAATTGGAAATAGCGCTTTGGTAGAAAATAATACAAAAAAGCCATCTGACGTTTCAAAAAAGAGATAGTACACAACTCCCATATTTTTTGTACCTTTGTAGCCGAATTTGTTCCGTGTGAGTCGATTACACGACTTCACGATTTCACTATTCCAGTTTGATTATGCATAAAGCAGGTTTTGTTAATATTGTAGGGAATCCCAATGTAGGTAAATCCACCCTAATGAACGCCTTAGTGGGCGAACGTATTTCAATTATCACGTCGAAAGCGCAAACAACGCGTCATCGTATCATGGGCATTGTTAATGGCGAAGATTTTCAAATTGTCTATTCTGATACGCCCGGTGTGTTAAAGCCGAACTATAAATTACAAGAGTCGATGCTTGGTTTTTCTAATTCCGCGCTTTCTGATGCAGATATTTTGTTGTATGTCACCGATGTGATTGATTCGGCAGAAAAAAACGCTTTTTTTCTTGAAAAAGTACAACGGATGCAGGAGACCACCAAAATTATCCTCATCATCAACAAAATAGATTTGATAGACCAAGATAAATTGGAAGTTTTGGTTGATTTTTGGCACAAAGTGTTGCCACAAGCCGAAATTTTTCCTATTTCTGCTTTGGAGAAATTCAATATTGAAACCTTATTCAATCATATCAAGGCTCTATTGCCCGAATCGCCACCTTTTTTCGATAAAGATGCGTTAACGGATAAGTCAGAACGGTTTTTTGTGACCGAAATCATACGCGAAAAAATCTTGATGTATTACGATAAAGAGATTCCCTATTCGGTAGAAATAGCCGTAGAAGAATTCACGGAAGAGCCTAATTTGCTGCGAATTAGTGCTGTAATTTATTGCGAACGCGATTCTCAGAAGGGTATACTCATAGGTAAACAGGGGTCGGCTCTTCGCAAAGTTGGCACAGAGGCTCGTAAAGATATTGAAGCTTTTTTCGACAAAAAAGTATTTATACAATTGTTTGTAAAAGTGGAAAAAGATTGGCGCAATCGCGAACGTAAATTGCGCAGTTTCGGCTATCAGTTGGAACATAAAAGTGAATAAAAAGAAGTTAATCGATGCCTTGTCCGCTCGCTCGTGTAGTGAGTCACGGAGTTGCTTGGGAAAGTGGTAGGCGTCCTAGTATAAACTAAAAATAAGTAATAAAAAATGGGAAATTTAGTAGCCATTGTTGGTCGCCCGAATGTGGGGAAATCGACCTTGTTTAATCGTCTGACGCAATCGCGACGGGCTATTGTGAATGAAGAGGCTGGAACTACTCGCGATCGCCAATATGGTTTGTCAGAGTGGAATGGTCGTAACTTTTCGGTCGTAGATACCGGAGGTTGGGTAGTGAATTCCGACGATATTTTCGAAGAAGAAATCAATCGTCAAGTGGTTATTGCTATTGAGGAAGCTGACATTATCATGTTTGTGGTTGACGTTGTCAATGGCATCACCGATTTGGATATGTATGTGGCTAACATTTTGCGTCGTAGCAAAAAAACGGTCATGCTCGTGGCTAATAAAGTGGATACGTTTGAGTTACAATATCAAGCCTCTGAATTTTACAGTTTGGGCTTGGGCGAGCCATTTATTGTTTCCGCTGTCAATGGTTTGGGGAGTGGTGATTTACTGGATGAGTTGGTCACACATTTAAAGCCAGAAGTTAAAGAAGTTTTAGAAGAATTACCACGATTTGCGGTTGTTGGTCGTCCAAATGCCGGTAAATCTTCCATTGTGAATGCGTTTATTGGCGAAGAACGTCATATTGTCACAGATATTCCAGGAACGACGCGCGATTCTATTTATACCAAATACGATAAATTTGGTCACTCTTTTTATTTAGTCGATACAGCGGGTATTCGTAAAAAAGCTAAAGTAAACGAAGATATTGAATATTATTCGGTCATTAGAGCTATTAAGGCGATTGAAAACTCGGATGTCTGTATTTTGATGATAGACGGAACGCGCGGTATCGAAAGTCAGGATTTGAATATATTTTCGCTGATTCAAAAAAATCGTAAAGGGCTTGTTGTTTGCGTTAATAAATGGGATTTAATTGAAAATAAAGAATCGAAAGATATCAAAGTGTACGAGGATGCCATACGGGAGCGCTTTGCACCATTTACCGATTTCCCTATTATTTTTACGTCCGCAGTTACGAAACAACGTATTTTTAAAGTGATTGAAACAGCTATGGAAGTTTACGGGAATAAAACACGTAAAATTCCGACGGCTAAGCTTAATGAGTTTTTCTTGCCGTTGATTGAAAACTATCCACCGCCAGCCTACAAGGGGAAATACATCAAAATTAAATATGTGGCTCAATTGCCTGGTACGCAAGTGCCCACAATTGTGTTTTTTGCCAATTTGCCACAATATATTAAAGCACCTTACTTACGTTTTTTAGAAAAAAAGTTACGTGCTACATGGGATTTTAATGGAACGCCTATCTTGATGTTCCCACGACAAAAATAAATTGTACATTAGTGCTGATAAAATTAAAAAAAGGAAACACAGTTTCCTTTTTTTGTGCTCTAAAAACGAGTGAAGTTT
>DATFIF010000146.1:0-3631 GCA_035270405.1 Paludibacteraceae bacterium
CGTTGATTTTTTATCAGAAGTGGCCTTACTTACCGATCAGGACCTGACCAGCGAAGAGAATCAAAACCATATCACGATGATGACGGTACATGCTGCCAAAGGATTGGAATTTAAACACGTTTACATCGTCGGTTTAGAAGAAAACCTATTTCCATCTAATATGTGCGAAACGGAAAGAGAAGTAGAAGAAGAACGTCGCTTATTATATGTAGCTATTACACGAGCAAAAAACGATTGCGTGATAAGTTATGCAAAATCGCGATTCCGTCATGGACAAACACAATTTTCAAATCCGAGTCGTTTTTTACATGATATTGACCCAAAATATCTTCAAACAGCGACTGGTGATTTTATAAAACCTGAAATCGTACGGTCAACTCCACCTGTTTTTTCGCATTTCAACCCAAATAATACGCCCACTACACCAACAGCGCAACGGCTAAAACGAATCATACCTACAGGCCATGAAACAGGACCAACAAATTGTGCGTATAAAGTTGGTATGCGCGTCACTCACAACGTATTTGGTACTGGAGAAATCATATTAATTGAAGATAGTGGACACAATACCAAAGCGCACATAAAGTTTGAAATACATGGAACAAAACCACTTCTTTTGAAATATGCCAAGTTAACAATAATAGACTAAAAAGTGCGTTCTATATTACCAACACAACCGTTTTTTTGAAAAAAAATCTTCTCATACTACTCTTCCTCATTTTTTGTAGCACATTATCTGCAAAAAAAATATATGTACGTGGCTATGTCATGGATGACAATAACCGCGGCATAGAATTAGCCAACGTGCAAGTAAAAGGCACCAGTCAAGGCACATCAACGAGCGATCAGGGTTTTTACGAACTTCGCATAGAAGCAACAGATACATTTAGTGTGGTCTATTCATGCATTGGATACGAAACTAGTGAATATATATTTGCTGCAAAAGAAGATGTTATCAATGCAACCAAAGTATTACAAACATTATCAACAGAAATTGAAGGCGTAGAAATACGCGCCTTTCAACGTCAAACAAATACAATGCAAGGGCTCGATACGGATAAATTTCGAATGATACCAGATGCTTCTGGAGGAAATATCGAATCGATGTTGTCCAGTTTTGCAGGCGTAAATTCAAATAACGAACTAAGTTCACAGTATTCAGTGCGTGGTGGCAGCTACGATGAAAATAGTGTGTATGTGAATAATATTGAGGTCTATCGTCCACTATTAGTTCGTGCTGGACAACAGGAAGGATTGAGTTTCATCAATCCCGATTTAGTTGGTAATGTTCAATTCTCAGCAGGCGGATTTAGTGCGAAATATAGTGATAAAATGTCGTCGGTACTAGATGTAAAATACAAAATGCCTGAACGATTAGAAGGGTCAGTAGCAATAAGTTTACTGGGAGCCTCCGCATACATAGGCTCTGCCACAAAAAACTTCACGCAAGTACACGGAATTCGTTACAAAACATCCTCTTATCTGCTTGGAACGCTCGATACACAAGGCGAATACTCACCATCATTTGTCGATTACCAAACCTACTTGACGTTCCAATTTAGCGAAAAATGGAGTGGCACTTTCTTGGGGAATTTCTCACAAAATCTCTACCGTTTTATCCCAAAAGAGCGAGAAACATCGTTTGGTACATTACAGATGAATCGCAGTTTCAAAGTCTATTTTGAGGGAATGGAAAAAGATATTTTCAGAACTTATTTTGGTGCATTCACGGTGAATTATGAACCGCTGAAAAATTTAAAATTAAGTTTAATGACCTCAACTTACAATACCAACGAGCAAGAAACGTATGATATCACCGGACAATATTGGTTATCCGATTTAGACATAAACAACACCGGAAAAACCAATAATCAAGGCGTTGGAACTTACCACGAACATGCTCGTAACCGTTTGTCGGCAACCGTTATCAATCTGTCGCATATTGCAGAATTAAAATTTTCCAATCATCACATGCAATGGGGCGTAGGTGTTCAAAAAGAAATTATTTTGGATCGTATTCGCGAATGGGAATTTAGAGATTCAGCTGGTTATTCACTACCCTACAACCCTGAAAAAGTTGAGCTTATTTACAATCTTTCAGCAAAAACAGATTTGAATACCACGCGCTTCACCGCTTATTTTGAGGAAACCTATAAAATTCCCTCTGAAAATGGTTTATGGACTATCAATGGAGGTGTTCGTGCCAATTATTGGTCTTTTAATAAAGAGTGGTTAATCAGTCCACGTCTTTCTGCTTCCTATTTTCCAGATTGGGATTTAGATGTAAACTTGCGTATGGCAGTCGGATTATATCACCAAGCACCATTTTACAAAGAAATTCGTACCGAAGAGACCGATGAAAATGGCAACACAACCATGATTTTAAATCAAAACATACAGGCGCAACGCTCATTGCATCTCTTGTTTGGAGCTGATTATTTCTTTAGATTGTGGAATCGTCCATTCAAATTCACAGTGGAAGGTTATTATAAACCTGGAGACCGAATTAATCCTTACTATGTTGATAATGTACGCATTCGTTATCTTGGTGAGAATAACGCCAAAGCACAAACGGCTGGTATTGATTTAAAATTGTTTGGGGAATTTGTACCTGGAACCGACTCGTGGATTTCATTCTCTTGGATGTACTCAAAAGAGGATATTCTAAACGATTCGTACGATGTATTTAGTAATACGGGGAATTTATTAGGTACGGTTTATCCTGGCTACATTTCGCGACCAAATGAACAGCGTTATAATGTATCTGTATTCTTTCAAGATTATTTCCCAAATCATCCTGAATACAAAGTGCATTTAAAATTAGTGTGGTCAGATGGTTTACCGTTTGGACCACCTCACAGTGAACGATATCAAGCTGTGTTACGAACAAAAGCATACAATCGTGTGGATATTGGTGCATCACGTGGATTTATTAAAGGACGTGAAAAATTTATGAGTAAGCAAAATGTGGTCAAAGCATTTTGGCTCAATCTCGAACTATTTAACCTATTCAATATCAAGAATGTAAACTCCTACTATTGGGTGACTGACATATATAATCAACAATTTGCTGTGCCAAATTACCTCACCGGATTTACCGTCAATTTTAAAATCTCTGTTGATTTTTAAAACAAAACAAAGGCTACTCGATTGAGTAGCCTTTGTTTTGTTTTCTTATGAATACGAGCCTTATTTTTTTAGAAAAGCACGAATATCTTTTCGGCGTACAATCCCCCAAGCCACGAAAGCTCCAAAAATATAGCCTCCCAACAACCACAAAGCTAAACGACGTAGTAATAATGGACCGTATAAAACAATGTCGGATTGAAAGTTGACGTTGTGCTGATGTTCTAGACGTTGTCTGATCATACGATCACGTTTATCAATTAATGAAAAAAGTTCTTGATGAAAAAGTACTTTGTCTTTCTGGGCAAACATAAACGTTTTACCTCCTTGTAATTCAACAGGTTTTGAACTAGAAAAGTATTCATAAGTAGCCAAACTGTCAAGACGTTTCACTTCCCAAGTATAAGCATCAATTTTCTGATTTAAATGAAATAAACCGCGTTCACTCAAGAAATCCATATTTTTTTGATTATCAAAATAGCGTTCTAAGCCAGCCTTTACGGGT
>DATFIF010000147.1:0-19582 GCA_035270405.1 Paludibacteraceae bacterium
AAATAGCCATCCGCAGTTTTATCTGTGAGTCTCACAATCGGTATTTCCAAACCCTCGTAGAGAGTGCGTGACAAGGTATACAACTCCAAAGAAAAGGAACGTGTGAAAATTTTAATCCGTATTTTTTTTGTTTCCATAAATGTATTATGTGTCCATCTTTCCTATCAATAAACCTCGCGTTACTTGGTAGCGAAAAACTATCAACTTATTTCCTTTTGCTATTTGTAATTGCAGTGCAAAAAAGAGCCACAATAAGAGTGACGCAGCCCACTTAATAGATTCAGATATAAGACGCTTCACAAACTTCCAATCAGAAATACTAAGGGTACGATAATGTTCGCTCACTCCAATAGAATATGTGAGCCGATTGAAATAATCTTTTGTAAGTTTATTGTCAGGGATTATGTGATACAATATAGCATTGGGAAGATAATAAAAACGCATACCTTGCTGAGTCATTTTATCGAAAATATCTTTTTCCTCTGCTCCAATCAGACTCTTTCCTTTTCTTCCTAACTGTACATTGAAAAAACCAACTTTGTCAAAAACTGTTTTTCGATAAGCTGCATTACCGCCACCGGGAAAGGCTTTATGTGGAAATTCTTGTTGCTGATTGCCAAGAAATAATTTTCCTGTTATGAGTTGTCGGGTATAGTGCGACATCCATTTAGGCTCCACTGTTTCATAAACAGGAATTATTGGACCTCCTGCGGCATCAATATCTGGGTTGTTGAAAAAAAATGTAACATACGTCTTAATATACTCTTTGTTTACCGTTGCGTCATCGTCTACATACACAAGAATATCGCCCTGTGCATTTTGAATGCCGCAATTTCGAGCATAAGAAAGCCCTTGGTTAGTTTCAACAAAATAGTGAAAATTAATAGTGGGATAATCTTGCTGAAAACGCTTGCACTCCGATTCTGTGTTATCTGTACTATTGTTGTTGACGAGTACAATTTCATATTCGGTATGAGGAAATTCATTGTCAGCAATACTTTTCAATACATTGTAACTATATTTATCACGATTATAAGTACAAACAATAATAGAAATAGCTGGTTTCATAGTATTCAAACGTGTTTAATCTCCTTTAGTAATGTGTTTTATTCATTTAACAAACAGTGCGTTATCTACGATATAATCTTTCCGTATGATGAATGATTTTTGTATTTCGCTCACCCACAGTCCAATTTTTTATAGGAGTCATAAAGTCAGAACCATAAATGCCAGAGAGCCATTCTTTAGTCGCATTGGGCACATAAAATTTATGTCCTAAAAAATCGGTTTGAGAGAATTCTGTTTTTTCACATGGCCACAAGACACACGGGAATCCATCTGTACGATTAGCTTCTTTCCATTCTTTAGTTTCGTGACGTCGAGCTACGTAACAATAAAAATAAGTTGGCGCTTTCATGATTTCATCCTCAAAAAAGTAAAATACATCAATCTGTAGACCATTATAAAGATATTGATCTTCAGTGATACGTCCTGTTTCTGGAATATAGAGCTGTTGTTTTTTGATAAAACCATATGCTAGCATAATCTCATCCAAATTTTCGGGTCGCTGACGTGCCATCACTCCTACATCTAAATCCAAATCAAAAGGTATAAAACCTTTATCACGATAAGCACCTAATAAAGTCCCAAAGTTTAAGAACATTTGTATGTTTACGCTTCGAAACGCCTTATCTGCTTGTACTAAAGTTTCCAAACCATATTTCCGAAACAAACGGTTCGCTTTTATGTTTGTAAAGTAATCACTGACATTCATTAATGTTTCGTAAAGGCCAAGCTTTAGAGCTTGTTTGACGATGAAATCTCTCATTTTTCTTTTAAAATATTTATTCCCCAATTATAGACCATGTCTATGAATGGAGTTGTCATGTTTTGTTTTGCAGCAGTATCTTTTATAAATTTTAATCCATACGCGAAATCCTCAGTAAAATAGCGACTATTAAAATCTGGAATCCATCCAGAACCATTTAGTCTCATAGGAGATTTTATCGTTTTAAATGCCTCTATACTTCTAATTTTAGCAGTCAATGATTGCGCATCTGAACTTTCATAATAATCAAGTATGGATGGTATGTTTTTTTTATTAATTGGTAACTTATCTAGTAACCCCATAAATTCATTATCCATACAAATTAACAAATCAGAAGTATCCTCTGTCCACTCCTCATAAAACAAACTCTGACGGTTGTACGTTTCATCTTTTTTCCATGAATTCCACATAGAATAAAGGCGTGCTGTATGCAGAAGCGGATTACTATTACTCAAACTGGCTTCTAAATAATGAGTTAACAATTGAGTTGGAGTAGCAAATAGACTTTCTATTATTTGACGAAAACTTTCTGTATCACTTATGTTTTCTACGGCTACATATAAATAAGTTTTATAGCCTAATAGTTGTGCACTGCGACCGTATTCAGTGATTCTAGCAACGTAAGGAACTCTTTGGAATCCAAACAGTTGAGCATTTTTTTCTAACACTTCTTTTGCCATAAAGAAAAAACCTGTGTTAGCAACTATGGAACCTATTTTACATTGAGGCGTAAGATAACGTTTAATTTTAAGCAATACCTCTTTTATGGCAAATCCTGGTAAACAGATTATCACCATATCGGCTTGAGGAATAACATCTTCCGCATGTGAACTTATGATAGTTAAATTTCCTACATACCGCCGATTATTACAATCTTCAACACTAATTTGGTGACTCCAATCTTCTGGTCTGTTAGTTAACAAGTTGATAGTATGTTTCTTATTTGCTGAAAGAACACCTAATAAAACATGTCCAAGATTACCACCTCCACAGATTGTAATAGTCATTCTATCAAAGTGTTTTTAAAAGGTGATACAATTTATCATTATCTGCTTCGTCTCGTACAGCTATCCGTATATAATTTTTACCTTCAAATGGAGTTTTTGCTCCACAATCTTTAATTAAAATAGTGTGTCGGTCCAATAAAATAGTCGCTAATTGATGTGACGTATAGGTATGAATCACCTCACATAAAAAATAATTCGCCTGCGATGGAATGACCCTTAAAAAAGAAATTTCCTGTAGCAAATTGAAAAATCGACTCCGTTCAATCATAAATTTCTGACAAGCATCCCGATAGTCTGCTTCGTATTTCCCAAATATTTGCATATAAAATTCGCCGAACGAATTTATATTCCAAATGGAAACATCTTTTTTTATGGTTGTTATTAAATACTCATTTGCCGATGCTAACACACCTAATCGCAAACCAGGAACACCATAAGATTTTGATATACTTTTGACCACAACCAACTGTGGATAAGATGCCAAAAGCTCGTTTTTAAGCAGTGTGTTTTTTTCAGAATCATCCGTAAAATCAACAAACGACTCATCAACAACAAGAGCAATCTGTTGCGCTTTACTCCACTCTAACAGTCTTAGCAATTCATTAAACGCGATAAAATTACCTGAGGGATTATCAGGATTGATAAGCAGTAATGATGAAAGTTGTTTATGTTCAAAATAGTGAATTAAATCGTCAACCGAATAAGTAAAATTATGATTATCAGGAATGTAGGAAACTATGTCGTCGGCGGTTTTTCTATTGGGATATTCCTCAAAAGTTGGATAAACTACACCTATTTTCCCCGAAAATGACTCCATCAAAGCTTTTATAAGTTCTGTGGCACCATTACCTACACAGATATATTCTTGCTTGACATCAAAATATTTACTAGCTAATAAAGAATTAACATGCATTCCTGAAGGATATTGAGTCAGTAATGTATCAAAATTGGATTTGATTTCCTCTTTCATTCTAGTTGGAGGAAAATAAGGATTTACCAAATAGCAAAAGTCTAACATGGCTGGAAACCGCCAATAGCCACCATATCGTTGTTGATAATGTTCAAGCTTCTGACGTTCGTCAGCAAAAAGAGTTTCTGCAATATCTAAATCCTGAATATCATCAATCTCATACCAATGCTCTCTATTAGGTAACGGCAAAGCCTTTAACTCTGATTTATCTAACTGCGTAATCACGCGTAATACTTGTTCGTAATACTCATTATTACCCATAGCTTTACTGTACGCTTCCAAAAACGGTACATAATAAGATTCCAAAAAGACCTTACTAAATTTATAGATATTAACCGTTTTGTAATAGCTGTCAATATCCTCATACCGAAAAAATCGCTTGGGCACAAAAGTCTCAATGTTATTATCTGAATCGATTGTCACCATGGTGCCATCCATCCAGGCTTCATATTTTGAAACTAACGCCAAATTTGGATAGGGATTTGTTAATATCAGTTCCAACAAAGAATGGTCGAAAATCAAATCAGACTCCAACAATAACGTATCTTCCTCGACAAGATATTCTTTTGTCAAAGCTAATGAATAGATATTATTGGTCTTGTCGTATATCGGATTTTCAATGTAAGTGATATTTAAACTGGGGTATTTATTACCAATAAAAGTTATTAATTTCTCGCGTTCATATCCCACCACAATAATGACACGACTTAAATCAAGTAAAGATAATTGACTGAGCATACGATCTATCAATGTGATGCCATTGACTGTAATCATACATTTGGTATTATGTTGAGTTAAAGCGCCTAGTCTTTTACCCATACCTGCAGCTAAAATGATTGCTTGCATTTGAGATTCGTATTAATTCGTATTATTTATATAATTTACAAAAATACAAAAAATAACGACATAAGGTAAACACAAAAACCATTTACATGAGAACAAACCTATTTTTTTTGTACCTTTGTTAAAATTTTGTAGTTATGAAGATTATTATCGTCGGCACAGCCTACCCTTATCGTGGAGGATTAGCCACCTTCAATGAACGCCTAGCATATCAATTCCAGACGGAAGGCCATGATGTGGAAATTATTACATTCACGTTGCAGTATCCCGCATTTCTTTTTCCTGGGAAAACTCAATTTTCAGAAGATGAAGCGCCTAGCTCATTAAAAATTTCACGACAAATAAACACAATCAATCCATTTAATTGGGTCAAAGTAGCAAAAAACATTCGGGAAAAAAAACCTGATTTAGTAATTTTCGCCTATTGGATGTCATTTGTGGCACCTTGTTTTGGCAGCATAGCGCGCCTCATAAAAAAAGATAATAATATAAAACGTATTGCTTTAGTACACAACATGTTGCCTCACGAACCAAGTTTAATCGATAATTTATTGTCACCATACTTTGTAACGGCTATTGACGAATTTATTGCACTTTCAAAATCAGTAGTCAATGATATCGAAAAAATTGACAAAAAGAAAAAGCCTAAACGCTTTTCACCGCACCCCATATACAACCATTATGGCGAACTGCTCACAAAAGTAAAAGCAGCGAAACAGTTACAATTGGATGAGAACAACTCTTATTTGCTCTTTTTTGGTTTCATTCGATCGTACAAGGGTTTAGATTTATTATTGGAAGCTTTGGGCGACGAACGTTTAAAAAACTGGAACGCAAAACTCATCGTCGCAGGTGAATTTTATGAAGACAGCAAACTCTATATGGAAATTATCGAACGCCTACAACTTCAGAATCGTGTTATTTTGCATACATCATTTATTGCAAATAAGGATGTGAATGCTTATTTCAGTATTGCCGATCTCATCGTTCAGCCTTACAAGACAGCAACACAAAGTGGCGTAACACAAATTGCCTATCACTTTGAGAAACCAATGCTGGTAACCAACGTGGGTGGATTATCAGAGATTGTTCCACAGGGCAAAGCCGGTTATGTAGCAGAGCCAAATGTAAAATCTATTGCCGACGCCTTAGTAGAATTTTACACCAATCCATCAACTTTTTCTGAAGGTATCAAGCAGGAAAAACAGAAATATACGTGGGACAAATTGACAAAAATCATTCTTTCTTTGAACTAACTAATTTCTCTATAAAACCTAAAGTCAATTAGCACTCTCTGACCCATTATTCTTAAAAAATATTAAAATAAGAGTGTGAAAATTTGGAATTTACCTTATTTTTTTTTACTTTTGTAGAAATCATTAGTGACATAATGATTGTTTGGTGTGTGTTCAAACACATATTTTCTTCTTGGCACTCTCACTTATGGTGTCAAAAAAAACACAACAAAAAGAGAACTATATCATCTATATATTGTCGGATAGATTTGCGCAAAAGTTTTTTGAGAAGTATAAATAATCGTAACCCGATTTATAGTTACATGGTTTTACAACAATCTATTCCTACACATTAAGCGATATGTGTTACTCGTCACAACTCAATTAACATCAACTTATGAAACTATTTATAATTGCAAACAGGCTCCCGGTAAAAGCTATTAGAAACGAACATGACGAACTCGAATTTTCGAGAAGTGAAGGAGGCTTAACTACTGGCATGGATTCCATCGACATGGATGTAGAAAAACACTGGATAGGTTGGCCTGGGATGTATACTGAGTCAGAAGAAGAAGAAAATCAAATCAGTGAACATTTGAAGGAGTTTAATTTCCACCCTGTTTTCTTGAATCAAGAACAAATACTCAATTACTACGAAGGTTATAGCAATAGTACGTTATGGCCATTGTGTCACTATTTTTACGAATATGTTGAGTACGAAAAACACTATTGGGATAGTTATAAAGAAGTCAATGCGCTCTTTGCTAAAACGGCTTTACCGCTCATCGGACCGAACGATATCGTATGGATTCAAGATTATCAATTAATGTTGCTCCCACAAATGATTCGTAAATCAAGTAATGATGTAAGTATTGGTTACTTCCACCACATTCCATTCCCATCGTATGAACTTTTCCGCGTACTGCCAGAGCGTGCCAAGTTGCTTGAAGGGCTTTTAGGCGCAGACCTCATTGGCTTTCACACGCACGATTATATGCGTCACTTTGTAAGTGCTGCCGAACGTGTGTTGGATATTCGTTTCCGCTTCGATCAAGTATTATTGAACAATCGCTACGCATTTGTAGATGCATTCCCCATGGGAATTAATTTTGATCTCTATTATAATGCCATCAAACAGCCAGAAGTACAAGAAAAAGTTGCTTCCATGCGAGAAACTTACGGCAAACACAAACTTATTTTATCGGTCGATAGACTCGATTATAGTAAAGGAATTATACATCGACTTAAAGGATTTGCTCAATTTCTAGAAAATCACCCAGAATACAGAGAAAAAGTATCCTTAGCTATGGTGGTTGTGCCATCGCGCGACAGCGTCGATCGATACGCCGAACTCAAAACTAAAATTGATGAAACCATTGGCACAATCAATGGAAACTTTTCTACTATTAATTGGACACCGGTGTACTATTTTTATCATGGATTCCCATTTGAAGAGTTGTTGGCACTCTATCATATGGCCGATATTGGACTTGTCACTCCGCTGAGAGATGGCATGAATCTAGTAGCCAAAGAGTATCTAGCAGCCAAACACGATGAACCAGGCGTGCTTATTTTGAGTGAAATGGCTGGTGCTGCCATCGAGTTAACAGAGTCGATAATTATTAACCCGAATAATATAGAAGAGATTGAAAATGCGATTTTAACTGCACTGACCATGCCAAAAGAAGAGCAGATGCGCCGCTTGAAAATAATGCAAAAAAGTATTGCTAGAAAATCGGTAAACCGATGGGCAAATGATTTTGTGAGTGAACTCAAAGCTATTCACATACGTAATGAAAATTTAAATACAGAACGTATTGATAGTGAAACGAAATTACAAATACAGGCGCACTATAAAACCGCTCAAAAACGGCTATTTATTCTCGATTATGATGGCACTTTGGCTGCTTTCAGAAGCAAACCAGAAGAGGCGGTTCCAGTTACGGAAACATACAATTTACTACAAAAACTGTCTTCCGATCCGAAAAATAAAGTGGTCATCAGTAGTGGTCGCGACCGTGACACCCTCGAAGAGTGGTTTGGACAATTGGCCATCGATTTAGCAGCGGAACATGGTGCGTGTTATAAGGAAAAAGGAGTTTGGGTAGACAATATAGGCTCCGATATTCTTTGGGATAATGAAATTATGGAAGTGCTTCAAAAGTTTGTAGATAAAACACCTCGTTCAAAAATTGAGATAAAGAAAACCACCTTGGTATGGCATTATCGCAACGTGGATACGTGGTTGGCGGCATTGAGAGAACAGCAACTTTTTGAATCCTTAATGATTCCTTGTGCCCGATTAGGATTACAAATCATGCGTGGTAATAAAATAATTGAAATAAAATCGCCCATATATACGAAAGGCTCCGAAGCCAAACGACTACTATCACTAGGTAATTTTGATTTTATTCTAGCAGTCGGTGATGACACCACCGACGAAGATACATTCCGCGAATTGCCAGAAGATGCTTATACCATAAAGGTTGGAGGCACTTCTGAAGCTGCACGTTATAGTGTGAGCTCGCAATCGAAAGTATTGCCACTTTTAGATGTTATTTCAAACTAAAAAAGTTACGGACGAATAAAAGGCGAAAGTGAAATTTTTTCAGAAAAAAGTATCGCCGTATTGATCAGTGCTAGGTGCGAATATGCTTGCGGGAAATTCCCTAATTGACGTTTTGTTTCAAAATCAAGATCTTCACTAAATAAGCCTAAATGATTGGAATAACGTAACAAGTTATCGAAAATTGTTTGGGCTTCTTCGTGTCGTCCAACAACGAACAAAGCACGAACTAACCAAAATGTGCAAATTGTGAATGCTGACGTTGGTTTTCCAAAATCATCTTCGCTATTGTATCTGTACATCAGTCCTTTATTGTAAAGCGACTTATAAACAGCATCAACCGTTTTTATATAACGCTCGTCAGTGGCTTCCATAAAGCCATACTCTTCCATCAGTAAAAGCGAAGAATCCATTTCCGTATTCGAATAAGATTGCGTAAAGCTTTGAATAGAATCGTTCCAACCATAAGTTATTACATCTTCTTTAATCTCGTCGGCAATAGCTCTCCAACGTTCTGCGATATCCGTTTTGTGTAAAACCTCAGCAATACCTACAGCCCGATCTATCGCCACCCACGACATCACTTTCGAAAACACAAAATGTTGTTCTGCGCCTCGTATCTCCCAAATTCCTTTATCGGGCTGGCGCCAATCACGAGTAACCGAACGTACAATATTTTTTACAACTTCGTACATATCCTCAATTTCATCCAATGTATCGGGAAAAAATCGGTAATACTGATAAATAACATCCATGAGATATCCATACGAATCATTTTGTTTTTGGTGATAAGCATCATTTCCAATACGCACAGGT
Organism: Paludibacteraceae bacterium; assembly: GCA_035270405.1. Classification (GTDB taxonomy): domain Bacteria; phylum Bacteroidota; class Bacteroidia; order Bacteroidales; family Paludibacteraceae; genus W0P28-013. Next base: position 9,266 of record DATFIF010000147.1, read on the forward strand.
TTGGAGTTTTCGTGTCCCGCCAAATGATCTAAAATTTCTTCAGTAAGTACCCGTTCGCCTCTAATGCCATACATAATTTGGAACGAATCCGATTTTTTACGAATAATTGTTTTGAGAAAAGTCAAAAAGCGATGAGCCGCACCTTGGTGACCAACAGCTAGTAACGTGTCGATGGACATCGAAGCGTCGCGCAGCCAACAAAACCGATAATCCCAATTGCGCACTTCGCCAATGGCTTCTGGCAAACTGGTAGTAAGTGCCGCCAAAACGGCACCGCTAGATTGATAAGACATCAATTTCAGGACCAATACACTTCTTTCAATTTTATCGTTGTACAAGGTGAAACGTGAAGTGCGTTGCGTCCAGTTAATCCAATAAACTTTAGTGCGTTGATAGTCAATATTAACACGATTGATATCAATTTTGATAAGTTTCTGATTGTAGGAAATCAAGAAAAATCCATCTTCGATTAATTCAATTTCATCGCCATTTAACACCTGATTCAAATCAAAAGAGCTATAAAGATAGAAACTATCATATAAATTATCTTCGGCAAAAACTTTCACATAATCTTCGTTTACGGTAAATGTAGGTTTGTTGCGTGCATAATTCATAGCTGGGAAAAAATCGGGACGAAAACGTGGACGTCCTTTGCGTACTTTTATATAGCGGCACACTTCTGCTGGAAGGTAGTGCGTATTGTATTCACCAATTCGATAACGAGGCATAAAATCGAGTATGTCAAAAGCAGCATCATCGGAAACAAAAGAGGTACAAAGTATGTTTGTACGCGCTACATAGTGCTGAGTAATCGTATAACCTTCGGTATTGATGCTAAAATGTCCACCCTTCTCTTTGTCAAGAATAGAGGCAAAAACAGAGCCTGAATCAAAGTCAGGCAAACAGAGCCAGTCAATACTTCCACGATCAGAGACTAAAGCGGCTGATCGACAATTGCCTATCACTCCATAATTCAACATTTCACTTCCTAATTTTTTTTTCATAACTTTTGGATTACGCTCATAAAACTTTTGGTTTTGCAAAGATAAAAAGCTTTTGTCGGCTTATTACAACTAAGTGATTGAATTACTTAGTTGAGACTTAAAAACAGTAAAATAAAAAATCCAGTATGTCAAATAATACTAGTTGACATACTGGATTATCGTTTTAAATAGAATTAAAATAGACTGAAAGTAACTGTCAATCCAGCCATTACAATAGAAACCATACTCATCAATTTAATCAGGATATTCAAAGATGGACCAGACGTATCTTTAAAAGGATCGCCTACCGTATCGCCTACAATTGTAGCTTTATGATTGTCTGAACCTTTTCCTCCCAAATTCCCTTCTTCTACATATTTTTTGGCATTGTCCCAAGCACCGCCTGAATTAGCCATAAATACAGCCAACACAAAACCGCTGCTAAGGCCACCAATCAACAAGCCTAAAACGCCAGCAACTCCCAAGAGAAGACCAATGACTACTGGAACTAAAATGGCTAAAATAGATGGAAATAACATTTCGCGTTGAGCGCCTTTCGTCGAAATTTCCACACAACGTGCATAATCTGGTTCGGCTGTACCTTCCATGATACCAACAATTTCGCGAAATTGACGACGAACTTCTTCCACCATACTTTGAGCAGCACGACCTACCGCATTCATGGTTAAACCACAGAATACAAACGCCATCATAGCACCAATAAAAATTCCAACTAATACGATTGGATTCATCAATGTTACATTGTAGTATTCCATAAAGTTTTCAAATGTTGCTGCTTTAATTTGTTCCATGGACAACATTTCACTACCAACTTTTGCCAAGCCATCAGCTGCCGAGTGAGCAATACGCTCCAAAGCAATTTTAATTTCTTCGATATATGATGCTAGAAGTGCCAAAGCTGTTAAAGCCGCTGAACCAATAGCAAATCCCTTTCCTGTAGCTGCTGTGGTGTTTCCTAAAGCATCCAACGCATCTGTGCGTTTGCGCACTTCTGGGTCGAGGTGACACATTTCGGCATTTCCACCAGCATTATCCGCAATTGGTCCATAAGCGTCCGTAGCCAACGTAATTCCAAGCGTAGAAAGCATACCAACCGCAGCGATACCAATACCATATAGTCCTAAACTAAGATTCGACGTGTACGTCATTGTAAACAGATCAAATTGTGCAGACATAAATGCCAACACAATAGCCATACTGATTGTAATCACAGGAATAGCAGTAGAAATCATTCCTAAACCTAAACCAGAGATAATTACAGTGGCTGGTCCAGTAGCTGAACTTTCAGCCACTCTTTGTGTAGGACGATAACTTTGTGAAGTGTAATATTCGGTAGCTTGCCCAATGATAATACCAGCAATCAAACCAAAAATAACAGACAATGAAATCCCTAACCAGTTTTCGATTCCCAACGCCCAGAGTATTCCAAAAGTAGAAACCGCAATTAAAGCGGAGCTTACATTTACACCAAAACCTAAAGCTTTCAATAGATCTTTAATTTTAGCATCCTCTTTCGTTTTAACCAGAAAAATACCAATAATAGAGAGCACAACACCAACAGCAGCAATAATCATAGGAGCAAATACCGCTTTCAACTGCATATCAGGACTGATAATAAAAGCAGAAGCACCAAGAGCGGCAGTTGCTAAAATAGAACCTGCATACGATTCGTACAAGTCAGCTCCCATACCCGCCACGTCACCCACATTATCACCTACATTATCGGCAATAGTAGCAGGGTTGCGTGGATCATCTTCAGGAATACCAGCTTCAACTTTACCTACTAGGTCAGCGCCAACATCGGCAGCTTTAGTGTAAATACCGCCACCAACACGAGCAAAAAGAGCCTGAGTAGAAGCTCCCATACCAAACGTTAACATGGTAGTGGTGATATACATTAATTTATTATGATCGGCATTATCCACAAAATGATCAAGAATGAGATACCAAACCGAAATATCCAACAAAGCCAATCCTACTACAACTAAACCCATAACAGCACCAGAACGAAAAGCAACTTGCAAACCACTGTTCAACGACTGACGAGCAGCATTGGCAGTACGAGCAGAAGCATACGTAGCTGTTTTCATACCAAAAAATCCAGCTAAACCAGAAAAGAAACCTCCAGTGAGAAATGCAAATGGAACCCAATTGTTTTGGAGATTAAAATAAGCCATCACAGCAAAAATAACCGCCAATACCACAAATACAATTGTTACTACTTTGTACTGTTGCTTCAAATAAGCCATAGCACCCTTACGAACGTGTAAGGCAATTTTTTTCATCAAATCTGTCCCTTCATCTTTCCTCATCATCTGTTTAAAGAAGAAATAGGCAAAAGCTAAAGCCAAGACTGATGCAGCTAGAACGCCATAAATCAAATAGTTCATAGTAAATAAATTAGTTAATTAATAAAATAAGATTAAGTATGTGTTTCAATTAATGTGTCACTAATTGCAAAAGTGACTGCAAAATCAAATAATTATAGTGTACGGCTAATTCGTTTTTGAATCGCAACTCTAATTCAGCAGCCGCATCTTCGTTGGCACCTTCAACAATCGTACGAATAAAAACAGATGGAACTTGAAAATCGGCACACGCTTGCGCAATAGCAGCACACTCCATGTCGACGCAAAGTACAGATGGTAAATTTCGATTTATGCTTGCTTTTCGACTCGCACCAGTTATCACAAAGTCGCCACTAGCGACATCGCCCAATTGTAATTTGGGAGCAAGAATATTATATTCTACTAACTCTTTTCGTAACTCCTTCGCTTCTTTCAGAAAATTATGAACGCCATCTGCCGCCATTTTCAATTCATTTTCGGGAGTCATAAAAGAGGTGACACCTCTTAATGGTATTTCATAACGGCGAAACAAAGGGCGCATATCCATGTCATGCTGAAACAGCCGTTGAGCTACCACAATATCACCCACCGTCAGTTCTGGTACTACGGCACTTGCAACTCCCATAGAAACTAAACAATCAACTTTAAATTCTTGTAAGAGAATAGACGTTGTAAGAGCCGCAGCCACCTTTCCCAAATGTGAAAAAGCAACAACTACATCAACTCCTTCGAACATGCCTGCATAAAATACACGACCACCTTTTTCGACAATTGTTTTAGTTTGCATCTGTTCTATAATGCACTCTACTCCTTCGTGTTGTGTAGTTAAAATCCCTATTTTCATCGTATGATTGGCTTGGATAAAAGCTCTAAAAAGAGCTCAATTATTATAAACGAGCTTTGATAGCTTTTGTAGCCTCTTCGTGACCAGGTTTTTCGAGCAGAGCAAACATGTTAGATTTGTAAGCCTCAACGCCCGGTTGGTCGAATGGATTAACGCCTAATAGATAACCACTAATACCACACGCTTTTTCGAAGAAATAGAGCAATTCTCCCAAATAATATTCATTTAATTTAGGTAATTCTATTTTTAGATTTGGCACACCGCCATCGACATGAGCCAACATAGTTCCTAATTCTGCCATTTTATTTACAGCATCCACGCGTCTGCCAGCCAAGAAATTAAGACCATCTAAATTCGCTTCATTAGCAGGCACACGTACTTCGTGATTCATCTCTTGAACAGAAATAACGGTTTCAAAAATAGTGCGTTCACCATCTTGAATCCATTGTCCCATGGAGTGTAAATCCGTCGTAAAATCAACTGAAGCAGGAAAAATTCCTTTGTGTTCCTTGCCTTCACTCTCACCGTAAAGTTGTTTCCACCATTCAGATACATAGTGTAGTTTTGGGTGAAAATTGACCAGAATCTCTATTTTTTTGCCTGAATTATAAAGTGCATTACGCACGGCAGCATATTGCGCTGCTGGATTTTCGTCAAAGGGTTTTCCATCGGCACAAACAGTTTCCATCCTAACAGCTCCTGCAACTAATTCACGTACATCGAAACCAGCTACAGCAATCGGCAATAAACCCACAGGCGACAAAACAGAGAAACGTCCGCCGATATTATCTTCAATGACAAAAGTCTTATAACCTTCTTGTGTAGCCAATGTGCGCAAAGCACCACGTGATTTGTCAGTAATAGCAACTATGAGTTGTTGAGCCGCTTTTTTGCCTTGCTGCTCTTCCAATTGAGTTTTCAATAGACGAAATGCTAAAGCTGGTTCGGTAGTAGTTCCCGATTTGGAAATAGAAATAATTCCAAATGTTTTGGTTTTAAGTAAGGTTTGTAATTCGTACAAATAATCCTCACCAATATTTTGACCCGCATAAATAATCACGGGAGATTTTCGTTCTGTTTGCAGCCAATCGAAGGAGTTTGATAGTGCATCAATCACCGCTTTTGCACCCAAATAACTGCCACCAATGCCAATCACCACAACCACTTCACAGTTTTTACGCAAGATGGCTGCCGTTTTTTCAATATCTGATAAATGCGCTTCGTTAATTTCAGAAGGCAAGTTGAGCCAACCGAGATATTCGCTACCTTTACCTGTACCTTCATGAAGAACTTTGTTAAAACGAGCTGTTTCCGAAGCATAACCTCTGACTGATTCGGCAGAAACAAAACCAAACGCTTTGTCCATGTGTAATTTAATGTCTGCTTTCATTGTATTTTTATTGAATGGATTTATAATATCAATTTATGTAAAAAAAAGAGTTGTAATAACTTGTCTTACTGCAACTTAGTAGTCAACTCGCGCATAACCACAGAAGGCGAACGACGTTGATACAAAATAGCATATACAGCATCTAAAATCGGCATATTTACTTGGTATTTTTCATTAAGCTCATAAATACATTTTGTACCGTAATAGCCTTCGGCAATCATTTCCATTTCCACTTGAGCAGTTTTCACGGAATAGCCTTTACCTATCATAGTTCCAAATGTACGATTACGACTAAATTTCGAGTAAGCTGTCACCAATAAATCACCCAAATAAACAGATTCTTGTAGATTACGATGAAAAGGATAAACCGCATTACAAAAACGGCTCATCTCTTGAATAGCATTAGAAACCAATACGGCCTGAAAATTATCGCCATATTTTAATCCGTGACAAATCCCAACCGCAATAGCATACATATTTTTCATCACCGAGGCATATTCAATGCCATAAATATCATCACTGGTGTATGTTTGTACAAAATGATTGCGCAACAAATGAGACAATTCACGCGCACGATCCCGATCTTGACAAGCCACAGTTAAATAAGAGGTTCTCTCCAAAGCCACTTCTTCGGCATGACAAGGACCGCTTAAAACAGCAATTTGTGCCAATGGAACACTGTAAACTTGGTGGAAATATTCTGATATAACAAGATTTTCTTCTGGCACGATTCCTTTAATAGCAGAGACAATAATCTTACTATCGAGGCGCAAACGTAATTTTTTGAGATGTTGTTTCAAAAATGGTGACGGCGTAGCGAAAATCAAGATGTCCGAATTTTTGACAGCCTGATTAATTTTTGACGTAAATACAATATGGCTAGTGTCAAATACAACACCTGAAAGATAAGATGGGTTACGGCTATTCCGCTTAAACTCATCAATTTGTTCTTGGCGTCGCATGTACCAAATTAGTTGAGTCTGACGTTCCAATAAAATTTTCGCTATTGCGGTAGCCCAACTACCACCACCCATTATCGCAATTCGCGGTTTCGATTCTTCCATAAAATATGATTATTTGACACGTAAAACTTAGATTGATATACTTCATATTGATATCAAAGGACTGAATCACAATATGATAAAAAAATATGTTTGGAAACTCTCGTATAATTCTCAAAACATATTAGTAACTCACAAAAATAGGTAAAAAAGTAAGAAAAACAAAGAAAGAAAGAAGATTTAACCCTTCAGGCATTTATAACAAACAAAAAAAAAGGTAAATCAATTGATTGTTAGGCTAATAAACCTAATTCATTCAGAAATATCACGAGAATGGCTAGAGGTACAAAATAACGCATCAAAAAAAGATAAATGGCGAAAAATCGGATTTTTAATTTGCCACCATTGCTAAGTTCATCGCGTATTTCGTCGGCTTTGTAGAACCAACCCATAAAGAGTGCAATGAGTAAACCGCCAAATGGCAACAATAATTTAGACGAGACAAAATCGAGCACATCAAACAGCGGTTTTCCGTTGATTGTCAAATGAGAATCCAACCCTAAAGACAACGAGCACAATGCAGCAGTCATCATCAAGGTTAAAGAGGAGACAACCACCACTTTTTTTCGAGCAATTTTAAATTCTTCGGAAATATAAGCCGTAATAACTTCTTGTAAAGAGATAGTGGAAGTGATGGCGGCAATAGCCAACAATAGAAAAAATAAAATGGCAAAAATATATCCACCTGTCATGTGTGTAAAAACACCTGGGAGCGTTACAAAAACCAGTTGAGGACCTTCTGCAGGATTAATTCCCAACGAAAAAACGGCAGGAAATATAGCTACAGCGGCCAAAATAGCGAGCAGTGTATCTACAATCGTCACTTGAATGGCCGTGTGTAACAAATTATTCTGTTTACGCATATAAGAACCATACGTAATCATACAGCCCATTCCCAAACTTAACGAGAAAAAAGCTTGACCTAAGGCGCTTAACATCACTTGAGGGGTGATTTTTGAAAAATCAGGATAGAAAAGAAATTTTAAACCTTCCAGACCATTTGGCATAGAAACAGAACGTACACATAAAAGTATTAAAATGATAGCTAAAAAAGGCATCAACACTTTGGAATATCGCTCAATGCCTTTTTCTACACCAGCCAATAGCACAAAAGCCGTAAGTGCTACAAATACAGTAGTCCAAAACAGTGGACGATAGGTTTCGGAAGTGAAATTTGAGAAAGCGATTGACAAATCAGTGGGCGATTTATCTACAAAATTATTGGAAACAGCTTGCACGACATATTCTAAGCTCCAACCCGCCACTACAAAATAAAACGACAAAATAAGAAATGCTGTCAAAACTCCCAAAAGTCCCACACCTACCCAGCGATTATTTCCTGACAGTTTACGAAAAGCTCCCGACACATTGGCGTGAGCGCGCCTTCCAATAACAAATTCGGACAACATGACGGGTAAACCCAACAAAATCACGCACAAAATATAGACCAACAAAAACGCCGCACCGCCATTTTGACCAGCTTCATAGGGAAATTTCCAAATATTCCCCAAGCCCACAGCAGAGCCAGCAGCAGCCGCTACTACTCCAAACTTACTACCGAATTTGGTTCGTTTTTGAGATTCTGAACTCATACAATGAATGAAATAATATCTATGTTATAACAATTTTTATACGATTCTTACCAAACGAATAACGGATAATTGCCCATCATGAGATTTACCTCGTAACGTACTTTTGCAATCAGTTGCTCATCTTCTGGTGTAGACAACACACGATCGATAAAATCAACAATCACAGCCATTTCCTCTTCTTTCAAACCTCGCGTGGTGATGGCTGGCGTACCAAATCGCAAACCAGACGTTTGAAATGGTGAACGGCTATCAAATGGCACCATATTTTTATTCGTGGTAATATCAGCAGCCACCAAGGCTTTTTCGGCTACTTTACCGGTTAATTCAGGAAATTTAGGACGCAAATCAACCAACATCGAGTGATTGTCCGTTCCGTCTGAAATAATTTTGTACCCTTTATCCATAAACGCTTTTGCCATCGCTGCGGCGTTCAGTTGCACTTGCTGTTGATAACGTTTGAATTCAGGTTGCAACGCTTCGCCAAAAGCAACCGCCTTTGCTGCAATGATATGTTCCAACGGACCGCCTTGCGTTCCTGGAAAAACTGCCGAGTCCAATAATGCTGACATCATTTTCACTTCACCTTTTGGTGTGGTTTTTCCCCATGGATTTGGAAAATCTTCACCCATCAAAATAACACCACCACGTGGACCACGTAACGTTTTATGAGTAGTGGAAGTAACAATATGCGCATGTTTCATCGGATTTTGGAGTAAACCTGCAGCTATTAAACCTGCAGGATGCGCCATATCGACCATAAAAAGTGCTCCAATTTTATCGGCTACTTGACGAATACGTGCGTAATCCCAATCCCTGCTATAAGCCGATGCACCAGCGATGATTAATTTGGGTTTTTCTGCCAAAGCTACTTGCTCAAGTTGGTCATAATCCACACGGCCGTCTGCCTCTTTCACATTATATTCGAGAGCGGTATAATTCAAGCCCGAAAAATTAACGGGCGAACCATGCGACAAGTGTCCACCATGCGACAAATTCAAACCTAAGAATTTATCACCATGATTTAAACAAGCGATAAAAACCGCCATATTGGCTTGAGCGCCAGAGTGTGGTTGCACATTAGCCCAAGTAGCACCAAATAGTTCACACAAACGGTCAATTGCCAATTGTTCCGCTTCATCAACCACTTCACACCCACCATAATAACGCTTACCTGGATAACCTTCGGCATATTTATTGGTTAATACCGACCCCATAGCTTCGAGTACTTGATCACTCACGAAATTTTCAGAAGCAATCAATTCAATACCTTTCATTTGGCGTTCACGTTCGCGCTTAATAATGTCAAAAATGAGCAAATCTCTTTTCATATTCATTTAGTTTATATCTATTTCTCCTTCAAAAACAAAAGTGGCTGGACCTGTCAAAAAAACATGGTTTGAAACCTCATCCCAGCCAATCTCTAAATCGCCACCCAAGAGTGAAATCGTTGCTGTACGTTCAGACAACTCATTTAAAACAGCCGCTACAAGCACCGCACAAGCACCTGTTCCACAAGCTAATGTTTCACCAGAACCTCGCTCCCAAACCCGCATACGCAGATGTGTATCGCTGAGTTTTTCTACAAATTCCACATTGGTACGATTGGGAAATAATTCGTTAGTCTCAATGGCAGCGCCTTGTTTTGGCAAATCTAATTCGTCGATGTTACTCGTAAAAATCACTGCGTGAGGATTTCCCATGGAGACACATGTTATATTATAAGATTCACCGTCCACAAAAATTTGTTCATCCACCACCTGTTGCAGCGGTAAATCAACTGGAATAAGTGCTGCATCCAATAGAGGTTCGCCCATATCCACGGTTACCAAATCGACACAATCATCTGAATTAACAACTAACGTGAGCGGTTTAACGCCTGCTTTTGTTTCTAGTGTTACCAGTTTTTTAGAGGTTAAGCCACAGTCGTACACATATTTACCAATACAACGTGCCGCATTACCACACATTTCAGCTTCCGAACCATCAGCATTGAACATACGCATGCGAAAATCACACGATTCGGAAGGCAAAATAAGTACCAAACCATCTGCACCAATACCCGTATGGCGATTGCTCCA
>DATFIF010000148.1:0-12733 GCA_035270405.1 Paludibacteraceae bacterium
CAACCTATTTTTTGTGTTGCTCTATCTCTGTGGCTTATTAGCATCTGTAACTCCTTCCGACAAATTTATTTGGTTTTCGTATTTTGGGCTCATCTTTCCAATACTCATTCTCATCCACGTTGGGTATATCATCTTTTGGCTGACACGTAAAAAATGGTTGTTTCTCATTTCTTTAGCCTTATTGCTAGTCTCTTTTCCTGCAGTAAATAGAACTTTTACATTCCCATTTCATAAAAATCATCCGGTCATAGAAGATAAACCTACAATAACACTTCTGACGTACAACGTGGCGCTTTTTGGTGGCGAAAAGAAATTTAAAAATATTATGAGTGTCATAAAAGAAGCTGACGCCGATATTATTTGTTTACAAGAATTCGGTTGCTACAAGAGCCATAATTTACTAACTCAACATCAAATTCTATCAACCATTCGTAAAAAATATCCATATAGTCATTTGTGGTATAAAAATCAACGTGATAATGTATCGTGGGGAGTTGCCACGTTTTCAAAATATCCTATCATTAACAAAGAAAAAATAGAGTACGCTTCAAACTATAATGTAAGCGTTTATTCTGATATTGTGATTGGCTCAGATACCATACGTGTATTCAACAACCATTTGGAATCGAATAAATTTACCATTAGCGACGTCAATCGCTACAAATCGCTACCAAAAAAGTTTAGTAGTAAAAAACTTTTAGGTATTACAAAGAGACTATCGTACAAACTGGGAACAGCTTATCGCATTCGTGCACGACAGGCGCGTACTATTCAGGCTGAAGTTAAAAAATCACCTTATCCCGTTGTGGTGTGTGGGGATTTTAACGACGTGCCACAATCTTACACCTACAGAACAATAGCAAAAGACTTATGCGACGTACAAATCGCCACGAGTTGGGGTTATAACTATACCTTCCACAACAATGGCATGCTGGTAAATATCGATCATGTATTAGTAAGTGAAAAAAGCATTACGCCGCTCTCTAGTTCTATCATACGCAAAACTTACTCGGACCATTATCCTGTGCTTACAGAGTTTCAAGTCAAGTGAGTGTTTAAATTTTAATATCGTGATTATAATGTATTTAATCTGAATTTTCAAATAAAATCTCTTAATTTATTTGGAACTTCAAAAAGATGTTGTACCTTTGTAGTCGAATATTGTGGAGAGATTTGACCCGCTTGCAACCACTTAAAAAAATGCTAAAAATAGTTTTTACTACTGCACTTTTTTATCGCTATCGCGAAGCCTCGTTTCTCCCAAACTAACAAAATTGTTTTACTCTTAATTCTGTTATTATGGGATATCTATTTTCATCTGAATCAGTTTCAGAAGGTCATCCAGACAAAGTGGCTGACCAAATTTCGGACGCCATCCTCGATGAATTTTTAGCCTTCGATCCAACCTCAAAAGTAGCCTGCGAAACCTTTGTAACAACGGGACAAGTGGTTTTAGGTGGCGAAGTAACTTCAAAAACTTATGTCGACGTACAAGATGTAGCTCGCAAAGTCATTAACCGTATTGGTTACACCAAAAGCGAATACATGTTTGATGGCAATTCGTGTGGTGTTTTGTCTGCAATTCACGAACAATCAGCCGATATTAACCGCGGCGTAGAACGTGCCGATCCAATGAATCAAGGCGCTGGTGATCAAGGTATGATGTTCGGTTACGCATCGAATGAAACCGACAATTACATGCCATTATCTTTAGATCTTGCGCATCAATTATTGATAGAATTGGCAGCCATTAGACATGAAGGGAAACAAATGACCTATTTGCGTCCTGATTCTAAATCGCAAGTAACCATGGAATATGACGAAAATGGTTATCCAGTAAGCATTCACACGATTGTAATTTCGACACAGCACGATGACTTTATAACTGCTGATGCTCATAAATCACAAGAAGAAGCGGACAAAGAGATGGTTGATACCATCACGCGTGACATTAAAGCGATTTTGATACCACGTGTAAAAAAGCAAAATGAAACCTTTAGCGCTTATTTGGATGCAAACTATGACTTATTAGTAAATCCAACAGGAAAATTTGTAATTGGTGGTCCTCATGGCGACACCGGACTGACGGGACGTAAAATTATTGTGGACACTTACGGCGGGAAAGGCGCACATGGCGGTGGAGCATTTTCAGGAAAAGACCCTTCCAAAGTTGACCGCTCTGGAGCTTATGCTGCCCGTCATATTGCAAAAAATATGGTGGCTGCTGGTGTTTCCGATGAAGTATTGGTGCAAGTAGCGTATGCTATTGGAGTGGCAGAACCAATCAATCTGTATATTAACACGTATGGGAAATCAAAAATAGCATTGAGTGATGGCGAAATTTCAAAAAAAATATTGAAACTATTTGATATGCGACCCAAAGCTATCGAGAATCGTTTAAAATTACGTAATCCTATTTATGCGGAAACAGCTTCGTATGGCCACATGGGACGTACGCCACAAACGGTAACAAAAATATTTGGTTCACGTTACGAAGAGCCCAAAACAATTGAAGTGGAACTGTTCACATGGGAAAAATTGGATTATGTAACCCAAATTAAAGAGTTATTTCACTTGTCGTAAACTAGAAAAACAGTAGCATGAAAAACGGTGAAGAAATCAAATTTCTTCACCGTTTTTCATGGAATATTCCCTTTATATATTCTACAAACCTATTTCTTATTTACAAAGCAGTTAATAGCTGTTTTACCTTTTCAGAAATTAAACGACCTTCGGTTTTTCCAGCTAATTGCTTACTTGCTACACCCATAACTTTTCCTATGTCTTGGAGCGAATTAGCACCAACTTGTGCAATAATAGCTCGCACAGCAAGTTCCAATTCGGAATCGCTCATTTGAGCTGGTAAATAGCGATCGTAAATAACCACTTGTGCCATATACTCATCGGCCAAATCCATCCGATTTTGCTCTTTAAAAATAACAGCGGCATCTCTACCCTGTTTTGACATTTTTTGGATAATTTTTATCGCCATCTCGTCGGTCAGCTCGCCATTGGAACCTTTAGCCGTTTTAGCTTCTAAAAATTCTTTTTTGACACCTCGCAATGCTTCTGTTTCAATAGGATTACGCGCCAACATGGCTTTTTTAATATCATCACTAATTTGATCGAACAAATTCATAAAATTCTAGTTTAAATTTAAGACTCTTTATGACGTAAATAAGCAGGCGTATTTTCAAGATAATCCAATGCATCGTCGTCATCTAAATCGAATAAAGTTGCTGTGGTTTGAGGTTTCTCTTTTTGATTTTCTGTTTCTGGATAAAGCTCTTGACGCCATTGATCTTTGGGATTAAGCGGTTTAGTTTCCCATGGTTTGAGAGGTTTTTCCACCGTATTGGCTTGAGCCACGTCGTCGGCAAATTCCTCATCTTCCACATATTTTGGAATTGCCAAAGAACTAAATCCTGTTGCAATCAATGTAATTTTCACACCATCACCCAAGTTATCGTCAAAGGTTGCTCCCCAAATCACTTCTACGTCCTCTCCCATTTGTGCCATAAATGCATTTATCTCCTCAATTTCCTCCATGCGAATTTCATTGGTCGTAGAACAATAAATATTCAATAGAATTTTCTTGGATTCTTTCACATCATTATTATTGAGTAATGGTGAATGAAGTGCATCTAAAATAGCATTGGTAATACGATCTTTGCCTTCAGCATAACCCGTATTCATGATGGCTACACCGCCATCTTTCATAATCGTATGTACATCAGCAAAGTCGACATTGATATAACCATCTACGGTAATAATTTCGGAAATGCCCCTAGCAGCTTCAGCCAAAACATCGTCGGCTTTGGCAAACGCATTTGATAATTCTAAATCTGGATAAATTTGACGCAGTTTTTCATTATTGACAACCAAAATAGCATCTACATGTTGACTCATTTTGTGCACACCTTCCAAGGCTTGGTCAATTTTTCGTTTGCCTTCGAAAGCAAACGGAATAGTAACAATACCGACGGTCAGAATACCCATATCGTGAGCCACTTTAGCAATAACAGGAGCCGCACCAGTTCCAGTACCACCGCCCATTCCAGCGGTAATAAAAACCATTTTGGTATTATCTTGAAGCAATTGTTCAATTTGTGGCAACGATGCTTCGACAGCTTGACGCGCCACTTCGGGACGCCCACCAGCACCAAGTCCTTCACCCAACAAAATTTGTCGGCTAACAGGAGAGCGTTTCAGTGCTTGATCATCGGTATTACATACTACAAAAGACACATCTGTTATTCCTTGAAGAAACATGTGATTGACGGCATTACCACCTCCACCACCCACTCCAATTACTTTGATTATTGACAAGTTATGTATTGCTGTGGGCAAATCTGTCAAATTGTGTTCAAGACCCATACTATCAAATTTTATGTTATTGTAATTATCAGTTTACATTCTCTTTCATCTGAGCATCGTCCGAAAAAAGGTTACTTAAAAATGTTTTCACACCACCTTTATTAGACTCTTTCTTAGACTGTTTTTTATTCTGTTTTGATGTAGCATTAGCCAATGGTAAACAACAATTTTGAGTGCCACATAACAAAAGTCCAATCAATTGTGAATATTCACATTTTACAAAATCAGGATTGGTATTCTCTTTTAAATGAGCGATATAAGAACCCACACGTACTTCCATATCCATTTTTTCTTTCACAATAGTGTCCGTATATTTCATATTGGTGACTCCTCCAGTAATAACCAAGCCCGCACCAAGGTCATCTGCACAACCTGATTTTTGGATTTGAGCTAACACCAAATCCAAAATCTCATTCAAACGCGCAGTAATAATAATCTCCACATCTTTAGTGGAAACTGATCGTTGTTCTAAACCTTCAGCAGTGGCTGGTAATTCTATTTTCAAAACTTTTTTATCACGCATTGAAAATTTCTCGCCACACATCAATTTCAATTTTTCCGCTTCTTGCTCCAGTAATTTTAAAGATTTTAAATCGTTGGTAATATGCTTACCTCCAAGCGGGATAATGGCTAAATGTTTCATTAAACCATCTTTATATACCACCACCGAGGTACAACCTGCCCCAAAATCAATAAGTGCGGTTCCGAGCATTTTTTCTGACTCGCTAAGCAATGCAGTTGCCGTGGCCATAGGCGCCAAAAGTCTTTCGTTTATAGTAAAGCCTATAGTTCTTTCAGCACATTTATCAAGATTCAAATTTAATTGAGGTTTGGCAACTGTCAAAATATAAGTAGCTGCAAGATTTCCGCCTAAAGCACCAAGCGGATTTTGGATTTGTTCATTATCTAAAGTGTAGACATCCGTTAAAACACGTAATATATCACGTTCAGGAATTTCTGTGTTTCCAGCAGCCGACATCATTTCAGCTAGAATTTCTTCTGTAATTTCCTCATCACGACCGAAAATACGAGGTACACTCACACGAACAGTACGCAAAGAACGCCCATTAATACCAACATAGAAAGAGTAAATTGGCAATTTAATTCTGTTGGACAAGAGTTTAAGCATGGTACTCAAACGTGCAGCCACTTCACTAGGCTTAGTAAGTATGCCATTACGAATAGTATCCAAAGGTGTTGGCTCTGATTCCAAAGCTAGAAGTTCTAACTTACCATCAGCAAACTTTTTAGCAGCCATCACAGCAATCTTCGAATTGCCCAAATCGGCAGCTACAATAATTTCAGAGTCCATAAATAGGTATTAATTTTCAATTTGTTACTTCTGTTTGATGTTTTACACATACCACTTGATTGCGATAACGTACATCAATACGACTATATCGATTCCATCCAACACGAGGCAAGCCCTCTTGATAGAATGTTAATAGTTTTTCTAATTTTTGTTTGGCTTTATGCAAAGAACCCAAATAAATAGAGTGGCTACCAACGCGAGGTATCAACTCTATTTCACGATTCGGATAGACATGTATTTGCGTTATCTGATTCGACCAAAAATCATCCTCTTGCAAAGATACGATAAAATCAAATAACTCATTACAAATAAATTGTTTATTAATATGTCCTGTTACAATTGGCACATATACAGCATGTTTAGTAGAAAGTGGCATCTCCAAGCGATTCTCATCCATATAAAAGCCACCAGTTTCAGTCATAACTCGAAATACGGGTTGACGCTGTTTAATATCCACACGAAGCACGCCCAAAGGGGTTTGATAACAAGAGACAAAATTGACCATGGGATGCTTTTTTACAATTTTTTCAATCGCTTGCATATCGATAGCTCCACATGTCAAACCTTTATATTTGGTATGATTACGTTCTAACATGACCACAATGTCTTGCGTATTGACAAAATTCGACTTATCAGCATCTAACACATTGACTTTAAGCTCTTCACAAGGACGATTTTTAGCTAGTGGCGTTACAAAAATAATCGCAGCTAAAAAGTAGCCAAACAGAAGTGTAGCAGCCACTGAAATTAATATGATACGCCAAATTTTCATAGTCAAGATTAGAATTTAAAACTCCTATTTGAATAGTTCAACCAGGTGCGGCAAATAGGTATCAATATCGCCTGCGCCAATGGTCAAAAGTACATCAAACTGTTTTGTTTTTAAAACATCAAGCAATTCGGATTTTGTAGTCAATGTTTTTAAAGGAGACGTAACTTCGTCAAAAATAAGTTGCGAACTGACACCCGGAATCGGTTGTTCACGCGCAGGATAAATTTCAACCAACACAACCTCATCGAGGTGTGAAAGTGACGCTGCAAACTCTTTATAGAAATCGTGTGTGCGACTATACAAATGAGGCTGAAATACGCCTAATACCTTTTTGCCTGCATAGAGCGCTTTTACGGATTGAATACTTGCCAATAATTCCGCCGGATGATGTGCGTAATCGTCGATAATTGTCAATTTATCAGTTTTTAAATGTACTTCAAAACGACGACGAATGCCAGCAAAAGAAGCCATTCCCGCACGTAATTCATCAGATGTAACACCATTAAGATGCGCTAAAGCCATCGCTGCAACGGCATTTTCCACATTCACTAATAGTGGCACACCCAAATTTACATTATCAATACAACTTGTAGGCGTTACAAAATCGAAATGTAATTCTCCATTTCCAATTTTAATGTTTTCAGCATAAAAATCAGCCTTTTCCGTTGACGAATAGGTATAAAGTGTAACGCCATCAGCCAAACGTGGCACTAAAGCGATTCCTTTTTTCATAATCAAACAGCCACCTACCTGAATAAGCGATGTGAAATGCGCAAAACTCTCTAGATAAGCTTCATGTGTACCATAAATATCTAAATGATCGGCATCAACAGCGGTTATTACAGCCATATAAGGTATTAAATGATGGAATGAACGATCAAATTCATCCGCTTCAATTACCACCAAATCGCTTTTATCAGACAATAATAAATTACTTGTGTAGCTTTTTGAAATTCCGCCAAGAAATGCGTTACAATCGACGTGACTTTGTTTCAGCAAATGAGCTGTCATAGTACTCGTAGTCGTTTTCCCATGTGTTCCTGCCACGCATAAACCTCGCTCAATACGTGTCACTTGGCCAAGCACTTGAGCACGTTTTTGTACCGTAAATTCATGAGTTAGGAAATAACCATATTCAGAATTATCAGCAGGAATCGCAGGCGTATAAACCACCAACGTTGTCGATTTATCTTTAAAATCAGTAGGAATCAAAGCTACATTATCCTCGTAATGAATAGAAATATCCTCCAATTCCAACTCGTGACATAATTGACTACGGGTACGGTCGTAACCTGCTACAACAAATCCTTTGGCTTTAAAATAACGTGCAATAGCACTCATTCCGATGCCACCAATTCCGAGAAAATAAACATGTGTGTATATCATAACTTAAACTATTTACGCAGATTCGCTAATTTTATCACCTCTTGGGCAATACGTCGGGCTGAATCTTTTTCAGCCAATTTTAAAATATTATGTGACAAATTTGCCAATTTCGCATCGTCTTTGATTAATTTCAAGGCCGTATCAATGAGGTCATTTTTCGCAGTGACATCTTTCACCAAAACAGCGGCATCTTTATTGACTAAAGCCATGGCATTATGTGTTTGATGATCTTCTGCAACATTAGGCGATGGAACCAAAATAGTTGCTTTTCCCAACAAACACAACTCCGAAATAGAGCTAGCGCCTGCACGAGAAATCACCAAGTCAGAAATGGCATACGCCAAATCCATACGACTGATAAAATCAGTCACAATAAAATGAGAAGAGACAAAAGGAGCTGCTATTCGTTGCGCTTCATCACTATACACTTTCCCCGTTTGCCATAAAACTTGAATGTCAGATTCACTCAATTCTTTCAAATGTAGTATGACACTTTGATTGATTGTGTAAGCACCAAGGCTACCACCCACGATGAGCACTGTTTTCTTTTCGGGCGAAAAACCAAATGCGCTATAACCCTCCTTTTTAGTGCCTTGTGTTAAATTTTGACGTACAGGATTTCCTGTGAGAATTATTTTATCTGCTGGGAAAAATCGCTCCATACCTTCATAAGCCACACAAATTTTTGAAGCCTCTTTCGCTAATAATTTATTGGTAACGCCCGCAAATCCATTTTGCTCCTGCAAAAGTGTCGGAATACCAAGTTTATGAGCCATTTTTAGAGCCGCACCACTCGCATAACCTCCCACACCAATAGCCACATCAGGGTTAAATTGTTTAATCAATTTATGTGCGCGCCACATACTGATTTGCAAATCCCACAATGTTGGAATATTTTTCAATAAATTTTTACGATCAAAACCTCGCACAGGAAGTCCTATAATATCGTAACCTGCGGCTGGCACTCGCTCCATTTCCATTCGTCCTTGAGCACCAACAAAGAGAATTTCGCACTCTGGCTGTAATTCGCGCAAAGCATTAGCGATACTGACTGCAGGGAAAATGTGTCCGCCAGTACCACCGCCACTAATCAAATATTTAGGATTTGTTTTCATCATATTACAGTGTTTTTTGAGTTTTATCAACTGATTCAAGTTCATCAGCGGGCAAAACATCAGCTGCGACTTCGCCATGTGAACTAGCATAGCGTGTGACACTAAGAATCAAACCAAAATAGAGACTTGTTATCAAAATTGAAGTTCCACCACGACTAATCAGCGGCAATGGTTGACCTGTTACTGGAATCAATTGAACAGAAACTGCGATGTGTATAAAAGCTTGTAACACTATAATCAATGCAAGCCCCATAACCAAAACAGCCGGATACACCTTAGTCGATTTCCACACAATACGCCCCGCTCGAAATAGTAAAATGAGGTAAAGCATGATTACAAAAAGACCGCCTAGAAAACCCAACTCTTCGACAATAATGGCAAAAATAAAATCACTAAAAGCTTCGGGCAATCTGTTACGTTGAACGCTAGTGCCTGGTCCATGTGGAAAAATTCCACCACGTGCTATGGCTATCTGTCCATGTACAGGTTGTAAATTGGAACTGTTAATCTTATATTTTTCATTTGGATCGGTACTTTTCCCAAAATTTTCGATACGCGCCACCCATGTGTAGGCACGATCAAACGATTTATAAAAAACCCGTGACACAGGATTTAATTTTTTTATATTCTCTGCTTTATAATTCTCCTCGGGAATCAAAATCGCAATAGCGAATATAAGTGCAACGGCGATTATAATGGTGCCCCAAAAAACTGCTAATCGCTTAAATGCTATTTGCCCACAAAACAACATCATGGATACAACCGTGAACAAAAGCAGCGCAGTCGAAAAATTTTCTGGTAATATCAATCCGCAAGTTATCACAATAGCCAATGCCATCCATGGAAAATATTTTCTTTCAAATTCACCACCATCTTCTTTTTTAGCTCTACTTATCCAATCAGCAGTCATGATAATTAAACACAACTTGGCTAATTCAGAAGGTTGAAATTGAGCTCCACCAATGGACAACCAACGCGCAGCATCATTCGCTGAAACACCTTTGATGAGAGTAAAAATCAAAAGTCCAATAGAAACCATCCAACCCACATAACCCAACATTTTAATTAATTTATAATCAAGCTGTTGTACTATTATCATCGCCACTACACCAATTCCCAAAAACATGACGTGTCGCAAAATAGGAGCACCAATAGAAGCACCACGTGACACCAAACTACTAGATGCACTGAACATCTCCATCACGGAAATGATACAGAGAAAGAAAAAGACCATCCAGATAACGTAGTCGCCTTTAAATTGTTTTTTAAGAGTATTCTCCACGCATTAAATTAAATAAAATTATAAATTACGAACACACGCTTTAAATTGTTCACCACGCTCTTCGTAGTTGGTGAACAAATCGAAACTGGCACAGCAAGGTGATAACAATACCGTATCACCAGAACGAGCAACTTCATACGCTTTTTCTACACATGCTTCCATAGAAGAAACCTCATACATAGGACATGTACAATGATTACTCCAATAATCACGCAATTTCGTATTGTCAACTCCCATAAAAATGAGCGTATGCACTTTTTGGCGTACCAAATAGTCTATTTCCGAATAATCATTTCCTTTATCGGTACCGCCAAGGATAAGAACCGTAGGAGTTTTCATACTTTGTAATGCGTACCAACACGAATTCACATTGGTAGCTTTAGAGTCGTTAATATAACGAACGCCACGCACCGAAGCCACATATTCCAAGCGATGTTCTACGCCTTGAAATTCAGCTAACGATTTACGAATAGTCTCTTTACGAATATGTACAAGTTGAGCTGCTAAGCCTGCAGCCATGGAGTTATACACATTGTGAGTTCCTAATAATGTTAATTCTTCTACAGGCATAATCATATTATTTTCTTTATTTTGAGACTGAATAGTTAAATCTTCGTGTTCAACAAAAGCCTCAGTTTTCTCTGTTTTTTCAAGTGCAAAAGGCAATAGTCTAGCTTTGATATCACGTTTCTCAAGTTCCTCTTTCAACACAGGATCGTCATTCCAAAAGATAAAAGCATCTTCTGGCGTTTGGTTTTGAAGAATGCGGAATTTTGAATCAATATAATTCTGAAATTTATAATCATAACGATCCAAATGATCAGGCGTAATATTCAAAATCACAGACACATCAGCTTTAAAATCGTACATGCCATCTAATTGGAACGAGCTCAATTCGAGTACATAATAGTCGTAGTTGCACTCTGCCACTTGCCATGCAAAACTTTTACCCACATTGCCAGCTAAACCGACATTCAATCCTTCATTTTTCAAGATAAAATAGGTCAACATAGTGGTAGTCGTTTTACCATTTGAACCAGTGATACAAATTTTCTTGGCATTCGTATAACGAGACGCAAACTCAATTTCTGAAATAACTGGAATCTTTTTCTCCCGTAAAGCTTTCACCATCGGCGCTTTATCTGGAATGCCTGGACTTTTTACAACTTCATCAGCATTAAGAATGAGTGCCTCGGTGTGCTGCTTTTCTTCATAAGCAATACCACGACGCTCCAACTCCTGCTTATATTGAGGTTTTAAAGCCGATAAATCAGACAAAAAAACAGCGAAACCTTCTTTCTGAGCGAGAATAGCTGTTCCGACGCCACTTTCGCCGCCACCAAGAATTACAAGTCGTTTCATACAAATAATTACGTTATAATCTGGTTAAAGTATTATCTTATTTTCAAAGTTATAATAGTCAAAGCCGCCAAAATGAGGCCAATAATCCAAAAGCGAACAGTAATCTTTGATTCAGGAATAGCCTGTTTCGGACCTTGAATCAAGGCATCCACTGAACCTGCGGGTTTTTGAAAATGGTGATGCAGCGGCGACATCTTAAAAATTCGTTTTCCAACGCCCGTTCTTTTTTTGGTAAATTTGAAATAGGCTGTTTGCAAAATCACGGATAAACTTTCTACAAGAAAAATTCCTGATAAAATAGGAATCAATAACTCTTTGTGAATAGCAATGGCAAAAACGGCAATGATGCCACCCAAAGCCAAACTTCCCGTGTCGCCCATAAACACTTGTGCTGGATAGGAGTTGAACCACAAAAAACCAATAGTTGCGCCAATAAAAGCGGCCGCAAACACCAATAATTCGCCAGAACCCGGGATATACATGATATTCAAATAACCTGAATAATGAACATTACCAGAAACATACGCCAAAATACCTAACGTCGCCCCTTGAATGGCGGAAGTTCCTGTTGCTAAACCATCCAAACCATCGGTGAGATTGGCGCCGTTGGACACAGCTGTCACGACAAAAATAACAACAATGACAAAAAATATCCAACCAAGCAGTTGTTTGTTTTCACCAGCCCAATCAAAGGCATCCGCATAATCTAAATTATTATTTTTAAAAAATGGTATCGTTGTTTTGGTAGATTTTACTTCGTTGTTTGAATACTCAACCACTTCCAATTTTGTATTGTTATCGACACTTTTGTTCACATTTTCAACTATCACGGCATTGGGACTAAAATAAAGTGTCAAACCAACTATCAATCCAATACTCACCTGACCGATAATTTTAAAAACACCTTGTAGGCCATCTTTTTTCTTTTTAAAAACCTTGATGTAATCATCTGCAAAACCTAATAAGCCAAGCCAAACAGTAGTAACAAGCATCAATATCATGTAAATATTGTTGAGCATTCCGACCAATAAACAAGGTACCAAAATGGACAATAAAATAATGATACCACCCATAGTTGGCGTACCTTTTTTCTTCATTTGTCCTTCCAAATCGAGGTCACGAATGGT
>DATFIF010000149.1:0-5882 GCA_035270405.1 Paludibacteraceae bacterium
TATTTTTTCTGGGTGCAATTTACGATATTTGTTTGAATACCAAACAATCATAGGTACGTGATATTCATAGGAGCTGCCACTATAAGTGCCATGTAAAAACATGTTTCGATCGTCGTCAAAGAGATTTTCGCCATGGTCGCCCACGTATATTAAAATGCATGATTTACCTGTTTTTTCTAACCGCTCAATGGTGCTATCGAGAAAATAATCAGTATATAAAATGGCATTGTCATACGAATTCACTAACAAGGTTTTTACTTCTGTCATTAGCGGCTGGTTGTCTAGCTTTCCTGAAATATCTTCCAACTTACGCAGGTTATATTTGTCCAAAAAAGCGGTCACATCGGTTTCACTATTTAAATCGGGCTGAAACCGTGCAAACTCTTTTGGATAACGGCAATTATATTTGAAATGGCATCCTAACGAATGTAAAACGATAAATTGTCGGTCTTTTTCCTTGTCTAGCAGTGGTTGTAAATAATCTAATAGTTTGATGTCACGATTTTGGTGATTTGTGATATCAGCTGGCAAATAATGTGTGTAATCACATGAACTCGAAATTGGCATCAGTAATTTGTTACCAAAACTTTGGTTGGCAATCCATGCTGTGTGATAACCCGCTTCTTGGAATGCTTCTACAACAGATTTTTCCTTGTTAAACAAATCTGTTGTTTGTGGTGTGGCACGTGATAAAATAAATGGAACCGATACGGTGGTTAAATTGGCAATAGCGTAAGTGCTATCAAAGGATATAAGATTCGTGCGTTTACTGAGTCGCGGTGTGGTGTTACGTGCATAACCATTAATCCCAAAATTGCCGTAGCGCGCAGTTTCTCCTATTACCAGTACGACGATTTCTTTAGGGCGTTTTTTCTGTTTTTTTATTCCAAATGAGAATGATTCGAGTTGTTTCTTTTGGTTCTCGATGTCTTGGTTAATGACACCAATTTTGTAGGCATGCATTATTAAATTGAGTGGGAAAATCTTTTCACCAAAAGATAAATATTCAGTCCGTATTTTTTCATTGTGAATCGGAATTTCCAATGTATTTAGAAGTTGGTCGTTGGCTTTGTAAGCACCGCCAAATAACGCTAGAGACAGTAAAATGACATATATAATATAGCGTCGCACTTTGCTTGGGAATAAGTACGTATTATCCAATCGATGAAAAATGCTTTTCCAATAATGTATAAATAATAAAAAAACAATCAATATAAGAGGCCATGCTGTTGTCCAAAGTTCTACTGCTTCTCCTGTTTCTGATATCAAAATGGTGTAAACAAAAAGTAATGAAGTGGTCGCTTTATTTATGATTAAATGTGTTAATTCAACCAAACCAATGATAAGCGTTACGCTGTGAAAAGCAAAAAACCAACGTGCTTTTAAGATGGTGGCTGGTAGAAGAAAAAGCAATATAGAACCAATTAGGTAACATAATCTCATCCAAAATGAACCTAAATCGATAGCTATAAAAGTGGCCAATAGGTTTGGTAACAATACGATGATAGCTAGTATAATTATAAGCGCCGATTGTTGCGATATATGGATTTTATCTTTAAATGGGTTTGTAGGCATTATTCTCTAAAAATACTAAAGGTTGTATCTAAAATATCTGTTTGTATATCCGCAGCATCTATAACTGAATGAAATAGGAAGTCTGTTTTGTAAAATTGATGTTTATTATGATTGATGTTTTGATTAAAATAAGGATGTTTTTGTTTGTAGTTGTCTGACATCCAAACAAAAGCCGCTGTCCAATTCATCATGGTGGATTCGGACGCGTGTAACCATTGTCCATTTTCCCCCAAAGCTTCACCATGATCAGATAAAAAAATACATATGGCATTCAGGTTTTTTAATGGTTCAATTATTTGTGAAATGAACCAATCTGTATAAGCGACTGTATTGTCGTATGAATTTACGATTTCCATTGAATCACAACTAGCAACAATACGAGATTTCATAACAGGCTTATAAATTTCGAAGCTATCAGAATAATGAACGTTGTACCACCAATGAGATCCGATAGTGTGTAATACGAATAATTGTTGTTTGTTATTTTTCGCTAATTCTTTTTGATATACTGGTAAAATATCCTCATCCAGCCATTTGTCATAATTATATACGCCTTTTGATAGATTGACAAAAATACTAGTTTGTGCTTCTTTTGTGAAATAGGCGTATGGTTTTTCTGCATCTTGATTACCAAGAAAAATTGTATTAAAACCAGCTGCGTTAAACACATCTATAAATGAACGCTCTGTGTAGGCAAGGTTTGGATTTGATGTATCTGCACGTGTTAGTATGTGCGGGACACTGCGATTGGTGTAGACATAGTCGGACCAAACGCTATCGAATGATACAACCCCTAATCGCTCCATATTGGGTGTATTTTCCCGTCTATACCCATTGATGTGGAGATTACTTGGTCGTAATGCTTCTCCAATAATAAAGACTACAGTGAGACTGTCTGATTGGGCATTTGCAGTTTTGAATACACGTGGACGTTCATTAGTTATTTCTTGACGTTCAGAAATGTATTTTGTGGTCATCTCAACAATATTAAATGGAATTCTATTTAATATTGGGCGTGAAAACCGACTGGTTGGCGCTAGTAGTAAAATCAACGTAAGACTTGCTAATATTACTGTCCCAATTGTCCAACGGTTTTTGATTTTTATTATGTATTGTTTACGTAGGTTAGCGATAAGAATGCTTATAGTTGTGGCACATAAGACCCAAACGAATATAGGCCATTCCAGCATATCTGCGGAAACGGCTAGATCGTTTTGTAAAATAATATCCAGCATCATCGTGTTCAGCGTAAAATTCATTGTGTAGCGATAAAATGCTAAAATCGATGCTAAAAAAGTTATAGTAGCGTACACGATAACAAAGCCACGGTGAGGTAGAAGCGTTAGTATTAGATTAACGCAAGTGCACGCAAAAACAATACTTGCCCAATGTGAAAGTATTATTAAGTAGTCTTTTGTGGAGTTGAGAGGTGTGCCCCAGAAATCAGTTACCGTAAAGATTCCGATGAATATAGCGCATAAAATACTATGTGCAATCCAGCGTAGCCAATCGTTATGTCGTAAATCCCCAATCATTTTTTTATTTTTTACCAACCAGCCAAGGGGTGTATTTGTTCGCACCAATTATAAATGGTATGGATATGAGTATTGTGCTACATACGAGCAGAATGTTAACGTATATATTGTGATAAATATCTAAAGGTAATTTTAAAATAAAGCATGTAAAACCTTTTATGCAAGCATATAATATCAGATGGCATGACATAATGAATAATGTATTTTGTCCAAGAAAAGCCAGTAATTTTATGTTGTGAAACTTGCGTTCTATTAAAATCATAGACAACGTGATAGATGTAATGCCTATAAAAGATGTCATGAGAAAGAACCAGTAATTTCCCAGAGTGTTATAGGCTACGTTTGCAATGCTCAGGATAGGTAAAAAGGTGATGGATAAGACTGTCGTAATAAAGACAAGTGATAACAAAGACAAGTTGGCCGTATTTTTAATGTTTATTGTTTTAGATAAATTACCAAATAGATAAAAGGTTAGCATAGTAAATGCTTGAGCGAAACTCCATGGTAATTGATTT
Source organism: Paludibacteraceae bacterium (assembly GCA_035270405.1). Classification (GTDB taxonomy): domain Bacteria; phylum Bacteroidota; class Bacteroidia; order Bacteroidales; family Paludibacteraceae; genus W0P28-013. Next base: position 3,626 of record DATFIF010000149.1, read on the forward strand.
GGGAGTGTTGTATATAATAAAAAACCAATTGAGAGGGTAGTGATGACTGTTATCAGCCGCTGCTTTCGAGTGGACAGTTTCCTTATTAAAAAGAATAATGTTTCAGTTGTCAATAAGCATGGAATAAACCAAAGTGGAACAGCATGTGTTAACCATGACGCATTACCATATAAAATGCCAATCAAAGGATGCCATACCTCTATGTTATTATCAATGGAAATACCAAAATTACGTCCTATGCAAATCCAATAAATATAATTGATACAATTAAAGCAAATATAAGGAATGATTAAACGCCTAGTTTGGTGTTTAATATATACCGTGAAAGAGCCCTGTCGGCTTATGTTATTTACATATCCAGCAACAAAGAAAAATAGAGGGATGAGCCAAGTATAAATCCATTTGATTAATTCATTAGGGAAAGCAGACAAATGTACAACCATGACTCCAATCATAGCTATGCCACGTGCATAGTCAACCCATAATGTGCGTTGCATCTGATAACTGTCTATTAGTTTATTATTAATATTTTAGTAGTAGCATATTGTTGCCCTTCAGGACTAAAACACAGTGCTAAATAAACGCCAGTTGCAACACGTTCTCCTGTACGGCGATTACCATCCCAGGTGGCCACGCCTCCGTTTGAAATAGTCTCAAAAACAACATTGCCCGTAATGTCTGTAATTTTTACGCGTGAGTCGGTTACTAAACCTGTAATTGTAATAACGCCATGATATGTTTCACGAACTGGATTTGGAAAGGCGTGTACATTATTGAAAGAGTCGCCGCCTTCAATAGCATCCGATTGGTAGGAGATTAAACCTTTTCCAGTGCCAAAAAATACTTCACCTGTTTTTTCGTTGATGCCAATACTGATGATGTTATTAGACAACAATGGACTATTTTCGCTAGTAAAATGTTTCACCGTTTCTAATCCGTTTGCAGACACCAAAAATACACCTGACGATTCTGTCCCAATCCATTTACGATTAGCTCCATCTACTGCAATAGCATTGATTTTCATACCATCTAACAAAAAGTCCGCTAAATTAGTACCGTCATTTCGTGGAATTTTGATACGTGTACATGTGTAGTTAGCATCAAATGCTTTGGATTGATTGTTTAACACAATAGGGCCGTCTGTTGTTCCCATCCAAAGCGCATTATCCTGATCTTGTGCTACACATAGAAAGTTGGTGGGTTGGAATTTATTCCCATCTTGGTCGTAAAAGAACGTAAATAAACGGGAAATATCATCGTCCGATGTTTCTGTGTTATTGTCGTTAAAGGTAAACATCCCTGTAGTATTATTATCAATCCGAGGAATTAGTACCCATTTTTGATTTTTGTTTTGCTTCGAAATAACGATATCTTGCGGCGTCGAAACGTTTTTAATAGTTTCGAATGGTACTGATTTAACAACTCCATTAGAGTTTTTTGGTAAGTATTTAATGGTTGATGAAGTGCCACTATTTAAAAACCACAAGTTACCTTGTTCATCGTATGTTAACCCATCTATGCGATGATATTTATAATATGCATAGTCTGGTTTCCTAGTTGGGAAAATGGTTTCGACACCGCTATTTTCAGCATTATAAAGTTTATAATATTTATTATCCCTAAATTCATAAATACCTGTTCCGTAGGTGGCTACAAAAAAATGGGAATTATCCAAAGGATCTATTGCCGCATCCACAAAATCAGTTGCATAGAGTGTTGTTGTGGCACCTGTTGGCGCTGGAATAGCATCATTGAGGATGTTGGTCCACACACCATTTTCAAACATCATAACGTGGCCGATTCGGTTGTATTCTACAGCCCAGCGACCTCCTGGAATAACCAAAATCTTTCCATTGCTGTAAATAATACGCCACGCGTAGTTGACTGTTGGACCACTTGGGCGAAACAAATCGAAAGACTGATTTGTTATAGACCATTTGCCTACGCCTGCGTAGCTAGCAGCAATCCATACATTGTTGTCTTCGGCATCGTAAAGAGCCATTTTTGTATCCACTCGGCTGATGGTGGTCGGAGTTGTTAAATCACCATTACGGTAATAGTTGATTTGTTGTTTGTTAATAACAAATAGATAGCCATCGTTGGAGTTGATATTTGCAATATTGGAAAATAGTTTTGAGCCATTCCACGCATCGGATTTATAAATATGTACGTCTCCATCTGTTTGCAAAAGATATAACGCGTTCCCATAGCTTACAGCGCTCACGTTTGTGCCGCTGCTTGGTGCATCTGCTAATTT
>DATFIF010000150.1:0-6961 GCA_035270405.1 Paludibacteraceae bacterium
GCGCGTTCAAAGCAAGTTTTTGTCAGAAGCAGAACGTTCAGAAATTGATGCTACATCTGCTAAAACACATTTAGCACTCTTGTGGTCGGCAAAAGAGGCACTTTACAAAATACTAGAACAAGAAGAAGTAGAATACACCAAACATTTGATAATCAAACCATTCAAGCCATACTTAATGGGAACAATGGAAGCTCAGGAAACGCGAACAGCAGCAGCGGAGAGTTTTCAACTGACTTATCATGTTTTTCCTGAATTTGTATTAGTTTGGACGGTAAAAGCCTGAATGGTTTTTTTATGCGACAAATTTACGACCTAATCACCACAGCAGCAGCGAACAACAAACGACTTTTCGCTCTACTCATCGACCCTGAAAAATGTATCGGTACGAAACTCGATACTATAATCAGCAAAGTTAAGTTAGCGCATCCTGACTTCATTCTTGTGGGTGGAAGTCAGTTGCAAAAATCCGTGGAAGAAACCGTAACGCGCCTAAAATCATCTACTCATATTCCTGTGATTCTTTTTCCTGGAAATGTGTTGCAGTTGACCAATAATGCCGATGCGTTATTACTTTTATCGCTTATTTCTGGGCGTAATGCCGAATGGCTCATAGGCCAACACGTGAAAGCAGCAAAATCAATTATTAAATCAGATTTAGAAACTATTTCAACGGGATATATTCTCATTGATGGCGGCAACAAAACGTCAGTGGAGCGTGTCAGCCAAACAACTCCCTTGAAAAGTGACGCCATCGACGAAGTTGTTTCTACCGCATTAGCTGGCGAATTGCTAGGAAATAAACTTATTTATTTAGAAGCTGGAAGTGGTGCCAAAAATCCTGTTCCAGCAATCGTAATAACAGCGGTGAAACAACAGATTAAAATCCCTCTCGTAGTAGGCGGAGGTTTGACTTCCATCGAAGCTGTCGAAGAGGCTTATAAAGCAGGCGCAGATATCGTAGTCGTAGGTAACTATTTTGAAACGAATTCGGACGCCATCATCGATTTTTGTGCGGTACGAAATTGATACTTCACTTATTACACTAATGGCTGAATTAAATTATAATTCAGCCATTATTGTTTTTTTATCGTCCCATGTTAAATGGTGGATCTTCAGACTCCACACCCACAGGTTGCCACTGTTTATTAGGGTCGGCACGTTTCCATTTTTTATCAGGATGATAGACAGTATATTGTCCGCGACGACCATCTACCTCCTGTTTTTTTGTAAATGGAATTTGATAACCAATTCCAAATTCAATCATTTCAGCTTTTTGTAAATGCGTTTTCAAATTGACGCTCACAAATAAATTATCATACACCCGACAACGTGCGCCTAATCGGAAATAATTCCATCCATCTTCCTTATCTATGTCGTAACTGTAAAACATCGGACGATTATAGCCATGCACCGAATGTGGATTTGGCGCTGCATTTCGAATCGGATCGTAAACATAAATTCCCCATTGTAAAGTGGCTGTTAAACGACCGATAATAAACTCGTTACTCAAGCAAACACCAGCTCGAAATTTATTAGCAACATCTTCTGTTGGAATAAAATAACGACCAAAACGCGTATGCTCTGTGTAGGATTCTAATCCACGCGTTCCTTGTTTTACAAACACACCATCGTAAAACACGTCCAATCCACCACCCAAAGCATACCAATTGGTCAAATTGGCCGACATGCTGAGTTGGAAAGAACCGACCGGATATAGTTTGTTATCTTTGTAATAAAGTTCACGAGCGCCACCAGAAGCCATTAGACTTAACGAAAAATCATACGGAAATTCATCAATGGGAGGTCTGGGTTTGTTACAATGTTTACAGCCCGGAAGTAGATATTTAGCACCAACCATTGCCTGAATCATATTCAGCCCAGCATTCGGCTGGAGGAAACTTCCATTACTCATGTGGTTATAGCCAATATCTGTTGTAATAGAAAATTGATTCGTAATCGGGAATTCAAAATTGGCACCTGTGGTCAAATAGATGTTTAACACCGAACCGATAGCCGAATTAGCGGTGGGAGCATTCACACCAGAAAGCGTATCGCCAGTATTCCATGTTTTTGTGAAAAAACTGACACCCGCACCAATCTTATAATTCAAATGAAAGTGTTCCGTTTTTACGATTGGCACAAGCAAATAGGGATAAATAACAAACGAAGTTCCCAAAAGTTTAGGATTGCCTAAATTAATGCCCATAAATCCAACACCAATAGTTGGCATTCGCCAATAACGTTGCCAATCGTAATTGCCCATAGCTGGAAATTCTACGGCTATTTCGCCACCTAAAGCTGGAGGATGTGCAATGGAATCTAAATTCTTAGTAAGTGGTACAATATAACCTCCGTAAAAGGAGCTCTTGATAGCAATTGGGATTTTTTGTGCAGCTAAAAACTGACCAAAAAAGCTAAAAACTGCGACAATAAACAGGATTTTTTTCATGATAGGAGGCTCTCTTTATGCAAAATTAGAGTTATCTTTGCAACTAATAATAAGTTGGAAGCAAAAATACAATAACTTTTTTACATTTATGATGTATTCAATATGGAACCTCTTAAAAAAAGAGTTTCACAGTTTTTTCAATACGCCGGTCGGTTATATTATTTTAGCAATTTTCTGCGTTGGCACAGGTCTGTTCTTATGGGTTTTCCCTGGAGAATACAATGTATTGGATAGTGGCTATGCCAATATTGATGGACTTTTTGTGTTAGCGCCTTGGTTATTTCTGTTTTTATCTCCTGCAGTTACTATGCACCTCATTGCAGAGGAAAAACAACAAGGAACCATTGAGTTACTCACCACGCGACCTATCAGTAATTGGTCTTTAGTTATTGGAAAATTTTTAGCTGCTTGGTCAATTATGCTAGTTGCGCTACTGCCTGCTCTCATCTGGTTTTTGTCTATTTATATTTTAGCCGAACCAATGGGAAACGTTGATAGCGGAGCATTTTGGGGCTCATTCATTGGGTTGATTTTTTTAACATCAGTGTACGGTGCTATTGGACTATTTGGCTCATCTATCACACGTAATCAAATAACGGCCTTCATCGTTTCTGCCGTAATTTCTTTCACCATGCTTTACGGATTCGAACTTATTGGCTCTCTCTTTACCAATGGAGCCACCAATTTATATCTAAAAAATGTAGGAATTCATGCGCATTATCAATCCATGAGTAGAGGCGTACTTGACAGTCGAGATATGTTATACATGATTTTAACGACTACGCTATTTTTATTTGCAGCCAAAACTGCTTTAACACACAAAAAATAATCAAAACAGACAATGAAACCACTAATTTTAATAACAAATGACGACGGCGTACAATCGAAAGGAATAGCCGAATTGATAGATATGGCATGCACGTTGGGAAATGTCATAGTAATGGCGCCAGACGGACCTCGTTCGGCACAATCTAATGCGTTGACAATGGCAGTTCCCGTTTATTATCAACTCGAGCGCAAAGAACCGGGATTAGAAATTTACAAATGTTCAGGTACGCCTACCGATTGTGTCAAATTAGCCTTAAACAACGTGCTCGATCGCAAACCAGATTTAATTTTTTCAGGCATTAATCATGGATCAAATTCGGGAATTAATGTCATTTATTCAGGCACTATGGGAGCCGTTTTTGAAGGTTGCGTCAACGATATTCCTTCTGTTGGATTCTCGATTTGCGACCACGCCAATGATGCTGATTTTTCACACGTAAGAGTCTATTTTGAAAAAATTGCTCGTAAAGTCATGATGGAAGGTTTACCCACAGGCGTCTGCCTCAATGTAAACGCTCCAAAAGGAGAGCTCAAAGGTATTCGTATAGCACAACAAACAAAAGGCTATTGGACAGAAGAATTTGAAAATCGCACTTCGCCTCATGGACAAGAATATTATTGGCTGACGGGTCATTTTCTCAATCAAGAACCTAATAATGAGAAAACTGACGAATGGTTTCTATCACAAGGCTATGTTTCTATCGTGCCAGCCCGAGTGGATATGACAGACTATGAAGCCATAAAATTGCTAAAGGATTATGAAGAGATTAGATAATTTTTGGGGTGCCTTAGGTGTGGGATTTATTATGCCTCTATTTTTTGGATGGCTTTTTCTTGCCTCATTTTACAAAGGAGATTTGTCATTAATGGACTTCTTTCAAGTAATAAAAACAAGCTCCTCTGCCATCGTTAGTAAACTTATTTTAGTAGCCTTAGTTCCGAATCTTTTTGCGGTATTTGCTTGCTACGCCAAAGAATTATGGAAAGCGTGTAGAGGCTTTTTTGTACCGGTGCTCTTTTATTTGGCCGCAGCCATGTTTTTTATATAATTTGTTTATATCATGAAATACTTTTTGATTGCAGGCGAAGCCTCTGGCGACCTACACGCATCCAACTTAATGGCTGCGCTCAAGTTGAAAGATACATCTGCGGAATTTTGTTTCTTAGGTGGCGATTTAATGCAAGCACAAGGCGGATTTATGGTTAAACATTATCGCGACATGGCGTTTATGGGCTTTGTAAATGTGCTGATGAATATAGCAACCGTAATTCAAACTATAAAAGAGTGCAAGCAAGCCATTGCGACTTTTCGTCCAGACGTGGTTATTCTCATCGATTATCCAGGTTTCAATCTGCGAATTGCCAAATACGTTAAGGAGAACTTTGAAATGCCTGTCTATTACTACATTTCACCAAAATTATGGGCTTGGAAAACGTATCGCATTACATCTATCAAAAAATACATTGATAAATTATATACCATTTTTCCGTTTGAAACGGAATTTTATGCCACCTACAATTACAAAGTCGACTATGTTGGAAATCCTACGGTAGATTCAATCGCCAATTTTCACAAAAACAAACCAACAAACGACTTTCACGAAACACATCAGTTAGACAATCGTCCAATTGTAGCACTGCTGGCTGGTAGTAGACGCCAAGAGATTAAAAAATGCTTACCAACGATGGTAGCGATGGCTGATCAATTTCCAACATTCCAATTTCTAATAGCTGCTGCGCCTGGAATAGAATTGACCTATTACAACCAATTTTTAACGCCTCATGTAAAAGTGTTGGCTGATAGCACCTATCTGCTACTCGACCATTCGTACGCTGCCATTGTCAATTCTGGAACCGCCACACTCGAAACGGGCTTATTAAAAGTGCCTCAAGTGGTCGTTTATCATGTCATTGGTGGTCGCATAGCTTCTCTCTTGAAAAAGATACTGATTAAAACTAAATATATCTCATTGGTCAATTTAGTAGCAGAAACAGAAGTGGTCAAAGAATTGGTGGCTCATCTATTCACAACAGAAAATGTGCATGCCGAACTGAAAAAAATTCTTACAGACCAACTCTATTACAACCAAATAAAATCTGGTTATGATGCCCTCGAAAAAAGGTTAGGAGGAGCTGGTGCAGCCACTAACGCAGCTAAAGCAATAATCGAAAGTCTCGAAAAGTAATTTATCCATGATGCAACGTTTCAACTAGTCATCGCATCAATGAAAGAGAAGGACAACACATACAATCTCACTGAAAGTCAGTTGATAGAAGGTTGCGTTCGTCACGATAAACGTGCGCAACGTCGTCTTTACGACTTGTATTCAAAACGTATGGCTTCCGTTTGTATGCGCTACTGTGGCGATTACGAAACCGCATTGGATTTGATGCACGATGGCTTTATAAAACTGTTCACACACATTGAAAGTTACAGTGGTCAAGGTGTTTTTGAAGCATGGATGCGTAAGATTTTTGTAAACACCTCACTTGAATATCTAAGAAAAAACGATGCGCTGCGTAACAGCAATCAAATAGACGAAGATATACAACTAATGTCTTCAGAAATTTCAGTCATAGAGGAGCTTTCAGCTAACGAAATTATGGTGCTCATTCAAGAATTACCTGTGGGATTTAGAACGGTTTTTAACTTATATGCGATTGAAGGTTATAGTCATGCCGAAATAGCTAAAATGTTAACTATCAATGAAAGTTCATCACGTTCTCAATTTTCCCGAGCACGAACTATTTTAAAAACCAAAATTTTAGACTTATATAAATGACAGACAATGAATTAAAAAAACTATTACAGGAAAAACTCAGCCTACACGAGGTGAACGTTCCTGCGAATGGCTGGAGCTCTATCGAAAAGCGCTTGCCCATTGCTCCTCTCCGTACACAGACGCTTTGGAGATGGTCTGCTGTCACTGGCGTGGCTGCTATGCTTCTCCTTGGCGTGATTTTATTTAATTTACCATCTCATTCAGTACCGACAGGTACAAATGTAGCTGAGTCGCAGAGGTTGCAGCCAAACTCAACCAATGATTTTGTCGAAACCAACCTTGGTTTGACAAGCCAAGAAGTTCCGCTCTTAACGAAAGTAGAAAAGACAAAAAAATCGACCGAAAAAAGTAAAAAAGAGAAGGAAAAGACAGGCGATAAATCATCAAAGAAACAGACAAAATCAAAAGGAAAAACAACAAAGGAGGAGGATGATTCCAATGGTTCAAAAGAGCGCGAAAAATTAGAAAGCACTCCTCAAGATAACCAAAATCAAGCACCAACTTGGCACGAACAAGATGATGATGCATCGGAATATATCGCTCAAAATGAAGTACCAATCGTCCTAAATGAAAATTCCGTTTTGGTTACATCAGAGTCGCGTTCTTTATCTATAGAAGAGGCAGAACTCGTGATGAGAGAACAAGCTAACAGACAAATAGCCTCTGTTGATGAACAAACAAACAGAACTATGAGTTCGGAATCAAACAATTGGACGGTGGGTTTATTAGCATCCTTAACACCTGATCTTCCGAATATGAGTACTACTCCTAAAACCATTCTAATGGATAATACTTTTTCATATCGGAGTTTGTCGCGTACCAATGCTAAACATGATTTGCCTATTATGGTAGGTTTGTCGGTAGGAATTCCGTTAGCAAAAAGACTCTCTTTACAAACTGG
>DATFIF010000151.1:0-20343 GCA_035270405.1 Paludibacteraceae bacterium
GATTTTTTACGTCCGTCTAACTTGCCATATTTATGACAAAAAACTAACAAAGTTGATGTTAACGGATTTTGAAGATAAAATTGTAAATCATCGAAATTTTTGATGTGTTGCGCTTCCTTTACAATAATCACTTGATATTGCGACATCATCGGGTAGCGCTTTGCAGCCATAATAATTTCGCTCAAACTAGAATCTTTGCCGTATAAAATTGTTTGATTGAAGGCTTTTTCATCTTCAGAGAGTACGTTTTCTTCTATGAAATCTGAAATTCGATCAATATAAAAAGCCTCATCTCCCATGAGCATGTACACGGGCTTATACTCTTTGCGCTTGAGCGAAGATAAAATCTGATCGTATGTAACAGCTTGTTTGGCCATTATTCGTAACGTAAGTGTTTGATTGTTTTACTGTTGCTTTTAAGCGACTCCAACGATTTAATGCCGATATTGAGATGCTCTTCAGCAAATGTCTTAGTCACTTGCTTGTCGCTCTCTTCTGTTTTTATACCAGCTTCGTTCATTGGCATATCCGAAACCAACAATAACGCACCTGTAGGAATGGAGTTAAAAAAACCAACGCTGAAAAGGGTAGCCGTTTCCATATCAATAGCTTGAGCACGCGTCATTTTTAAAGTTTCTTTAAACTTAGTATCGTGTTCCCACACGCGACGGTTCGTTGTATAAACCGTTCCTGTCCAATAATCATGACCAAAATCACGAATGTTTGATGAAACTGAACGTTGCAAATTAAAGGCTGGTAATGCTGGAATTTCAGGTGGAAAATAGTCATTAGAAGTTCCCTCACCACGAATAGCTGCACTTGGTAAAATGTAGTCGCCAATTTGGTTTTTATCTTTCAAGCCACCGCATTTTCCTAAAAATAGGACTGCTTTGGGATGAACGGCAGACAATAAATCCATTATCAAAGCTGCATTAGGACTACCAATACCAAAATTAATAATGGTAACTCCATTCGCTGAAGCATTCGGCATATTGCTTTTGAGACCGAAAATTGGTACATTGAAGATGGTGGCAAACCGTTCTACATAATTGTTGAAATTACACAGTAGAATATATTCGTCGAACTGTTCGAGCGGGCGCTGTGTATAGCGTACCAACCAATTTTTAACAATTTCCTCTTTTGTTTTCATAGCGTTTTCTCTTTCATTTTTAGTATCTTTGTGCTCATAAACTCTTCCACATGGTTTCACTCAATCTTCCTACATATCCACTGAAAATCAGATCTGTTGAAGACAAACAGCAAATTTTCGATCGCGTGCGTCGCCGTTATGTGGCACTGACTCCCGAAGAGTGGGTTCGTCAAAACATGATAGCACATCTTATCGAAGCTTTAGAAGTACCTAAAATGCGCTTGAGCAACGAAACACCTATCGTTTATAATGGCTTAACTAAACGTTGTGACACAGTTGTTTATGATGAAAATTACAAACCTTTGATGATAGTAGAGTATAAGGCTCCAACTATTGAACTCACACAATTAGTTTTTGACCAAATCGCTGTCTATAATTTAGAATTACAAGTTCCCTATTTGCTCATTAGCAATGGGTTGAAACATATTTTCTGTAAAGTTGATATCGCCAATAAGCGTTATCTTTTCAATCCTGAAATCTTACCGTATAGCGAACTTTTATTGCGTCACTAAGCGTTCGTTCCTATTTTTTACGCGTATTCGATTTACCTGTATTTGTACGACGACTGCGATTCATAATATCTTTAGAAGCTGTAAGAGTCATCGACTCAGGATTCATATCGATATTGCCATGAGATAATTGGCGTAAATCATCAAATATTTTCCGATCGTCCACCACCTCTTTATTCCACGTTAAATAACTCTTTTTCATGTGATTGGCCATTAAGTCAATCAGTTCGTCACGACGTGGACCTTCGGGATATTGTTCTGTTTTTTCAATCAACGACTGCAATAAACGTCCATAATGCATGTAGCGAATACCGGATGTATTGTAAGGAATTCGTTCAGGTTTTTGTTGAAGCGTGGTGGGTTTTACCACTTCAAATGGATAATCAATATCTAATTGGAAGTCGGACATAATAGCCAAGTGATCCCACAATTTAAACTTAAATCCTTCTACATCACGCAAATAGGGAAACATATTTCCCATAATATCTATAATAGTTTTGGCGCAACGAGTTCGTTCTGCGCGATCTTCTATGGAAACGGCATGTTTTACCATTTGTTGGATATTTCGCCCATATTCAGGTAAAATAAGATCTGTTCTTTGAGAATATTTCATAGTTAATTGTTGATTACTGATTTTTTCGAAATAGTTGCTTGAAATTCCTTTAAATAGAAAGGTTCAAAATAAGCTACATCTTGAAATTGTGAATGTGTATAAGCCGTTTCAGCTAGGTGAATCATATTCGTTGCTACAGGATGAATGTCGGATAGAAAACGTGCATTAGGATGAGTAATCATCGTTTTACATTTCTCTGCGCCATTACCACAAAAATAGATAACATATTTGTCGAGCCTATCAAGAAAAGCAGTTTCGTCTATAATTTTTGCTTCAATGGGCTGTTGAACTTGTAAGTGTGTATCGTAAAAAGTAGTGTATACTTCCATGCGTCGTGCATCCATTAATGGACAGATAAGTGCTTCTTTTTCAACAGTATGCCTCAAGGCATCTTGAGCAATGAGTTGTAAAGTATTTACGGCGATTAACCGTGCGTCAAGTCCGTAACACAAGCCTTTTGCACTCGACACGCCGATACGTAAACCCGTATAAGAACCAGGACCAGCACTCACAGCAATGGCTTCGGGTAATTTGCTATTTAGCCTGGCAAAAACTAAAGTTTCTTCTATGAAAACAGGAAGCTTGGTTGCATGTGATGGACCCTCGGTAGCTATTCTAGAAAAAAGACAAATGCCATTGTCCGAAAGCGCTGTAGAACAGATGTCTGTAGCTGTTTCTATATGTAAAATAATCGCCATTTTTGTAAACTAGTTGTTACTTGCAAAGATACGAATTTTAATTCATATCTTTGGAATTGCAAAGTTCTATTTGTGGGTATTTGCTAAAAAAAAAGTAGAAGAGCCATTATTAACAAAAGAAATTGTAATTTTGCAATCCACAAACCTTTTTAAATTAGTAGCGTATGATTTTATCGATGACAGGGTACGGAAAAGCTTCTTGCGAATACGGCAATAAAAAAATTACAGTAGAAATTAAGTCACTTAACAGCAAACAAATGGATGCGTCAACGCGCATTGCATCACTATATCGCGAGAAAGATATTGAAATTCGTAATCTCATTACTCAAAATTTAGAACGCGGCAAAATCGATTTTGCTTTATATATTGAGGACTCGGGATCGCAAGTGGTCAATAAAATAAATCAAACAGTAGTTGAAAATTATTACCATCAACTGGTCGAAACAGCTCACAATTTAAAAATTCCTGTACCAGAAAATTGTATGGAGTTGTTATTGCGCTTGCCAGATGTTTTAAAAACTGAAAGCGCATCGGTCGATGAACAAGAGTGGGAAACTATCCAAATAACCATCCATGAAGCACTGGCGCAACTTACCACGTTTCGCACACAAGAAGGTCGTTCTTTGGAAGCAGTTTTTATTGAGAAAATTGGTCGAATTTCAACTCTTTTAGATGACGTTAACCAATACGAAGGCGAACGAGTAGCCAAGGTGAAAGCACGTTTAGAAGAAAATTTGAAAGCCATTGAGGATAAAATTGCTGTGGATCGTAACCGATTAGAGCAAGAACTTATATTTTATGTGGAGAAACTGGACGTCAATGAAGAAAAAATCCGTTTACGTAATCATCTGAACTATTTTTTAGAAACGATGAACAAAGAGAGTGCTCCTGGCAAGAAATTGGGTTTTATCACACAGGAAATGGGACGCGAAATTAATACGCTCGGTTCAAAATCAAATCACAGCGACATGCAAATGATTGTAGTACAGATGAAAGACGAACTGGAACAGATTAAAGAACAAGTACTTAACGTTTTGTAAGAAGATTTTATGAAGGGGAAACTAATTATATTTTCGGCACCATCTGGAGCAGGTAAAAGCACCATTGTAAAACATTTAATTGACCATAGCGGTATTGATTTTGGATTTTCCATATCGGCTACAAGTCGTTTACCAAGAGGTTGTGAACAAAATGGTGTCGAGTATTTTTTCTTAACAACTGAAGAGTTCGAACAAAGAATTTCAGAAGGAGCTTTTCTCGAATATGAAGAGGTTTATCCCGGCTGTTTTTATGGAACGTTAAAAACGGAAGTGGAACGCGTGCTCAATTCTGGCAAACATATGTTGTTCGATGTCGATGTAAAAGGAGGTTTGGCCATAAAAAAACGCTATGGCAAAGAGGCTTTGGCTATTTTTGTTCAACCGCCATCCGTGGAAGAACTTCACCGACGACTTCTTGGTCGTAATACGGATTCAGAAGATATGATTGCCAAACGGATTAGTAAAGCTGAATCGGAGATGCAATTCGCCTCACAATTTGATTGTATTTTAATAAACGAAAATCTTGAGAACGCAAAAAAAGAGACGGAAAAGGTAGTATATGATTTTTTGAATAGTTAGTCCTATTTTCATATAAACCAGTGAAGATGTGGCTAATAACCGCATCTTTTTTTATTTATACTCGAAATTAGAAATTTGAATCTGTAATCAGTCATTTTGTCTGTGTTTAAACTTCTAAAACTGCCAAAAATTCAGGTTTTTTAACTTGGCATTTTGTTTGAACTCAATCAGACAGAAATCAATTTTAAAACTTACTACTATGAATTTCAACAAATTTACAATCAAAGCACAAGAGACCGTTCAACGGGCTATTGAATTGGCTTCTCAAAATGGTCAACAAGCCATAGAGACGCCACATATTTTAAAAGCGTTATTGGAAACGGGCGAGAACATCTTGCAATTTTTATTTGGTAAACTCTCCGTTAATACAAGTTCGATAACTTCAGTTGTCGATTCTATGATTGCGACCTCTCCCAAAGTGAGTGGTGGAGAGCCTTATTTGAGTCGCGAAAGTAATGAAGTGTTGTTACGAGCTCAAGAGTTGGCTCAAAAAGATGGCGACGAATTTGTATCGCTCGAATATATTTTACTCGCGTTATGCGACAAAAAAAATGCGGTACAAAAAATGCTCCAAGACGCAGGTGTCAATGTTACGACTCTTCGTACAGCGATTACCGATTTACGTAAAGGAAACAAAGTGAAAGACCCAGGTGCAGAAGGAACCTACCAATCGTTAGAAAAATATGCTATAAACTTGAACGAACGTGCTCGTAACGGCAAACTCGATCCAGTTATTGGTCGTGACGAAGAAATTCGTCGCATACTGCAAATATTAAGTCGTCGTACTAAAAATAATCCTATTTTAATCGGAGAGCCAGGAACTGGTAAAACGGCTATTGCTGAAGGATTAGCGCATCGTATTGTGCGTGGCGACGTACCAGAAAATCTAAAAACCAAACAAATTTTCAGTTTGGATATGGGCGCATTAATCGCAGGTGCCAAATATAAAGGAGAATTTGAAGAACGACTCAAATCCGTTGTCAATGAAGTGATAAAAGCAGAGGGCGAAATTATTCTCTTTATTGATGAAATTCACACATTGGTAGGAGCTGGTAAAAGCGACGGCGCTATGGACGCGGCTAATATACTAAAACCAGCCTTGGCGCGTGGCGAGTTGCGTGCTATCGGTGCTACAACACTCGACGAATATCAAAAATATTTTGAAAAAGATAAAGCGCTCGAGCGTCGTTTCCAAATTGTGATGGTAAATGAGCCTGACGAAGCAAGTACAATTTCTATTTTACGTGGTTTGAAAGAGCGTTACGAAAATCACCATAAGGTGCGTATTAAAGATGGTGCTATTATTGCAGCCGTAGAGCTTTCAAACCGATACATTACCGATCGATTTTTGCCCGATAAAGCGATTGACTTAATGGACGAAGCTGCTGCTAAACTGCGTTTAGAAGTCGATAGCGTGCCTGAAGAGTTAGACACGATGGAACGAACCATTCAACAATTAGAGATTGAGCGCGAGGCTATTAAACGTGAAAATGATACTCAAAAACTTGAACAATTAAGCAAAGAGATTGCTAATTTAAAAGAAGAGAGTCAAAAAATGCGTGCCAAATGGAGCAGCGAAAAAGCATTGATTGATAAGATTCAACAATCTAAAATTGATATTGAGCAACTCAAATATGATGCTGAACGTGCAGAACGTGACGGCGATTATGGAAAAGTAGCCGAAATTCGTTACGGAAAAATTAAAGCTGCAGAAGCGGCTATTTTAGAGAGCAAGGAACAACTAAAAGAGATGCAACACGGAAATGCGCTTATTAAAGAGGAAGTTGATGCAGAAGATATAGCAGAGGTTGTAAGTCGTTGGACCGGAATTCCTGTAACACGAATGATTCAAAGCGAGCGCGAAAAATTATTGCATCTCGAAGATGAACTGCACAAACGAGTTGTAGGGCAACATGATGCTATCGTGGCAGTGA
Organism: Paludibacteraceae bacterium; assembly: GCA_035270405.1. Classification (GTDB taxonomy): domain Bacteria; phylum Bacteroidota; class Bacteroidia; order Bacteroidales; family Paludibacteraceae; genus W0P28-013. The sequence goes on from DATFIF010000151.1 coordinate 6,524, forward strand.
GTGATGCTATTAGACGTAGCCGTGCGGGCTTACAAGATCCCAAACGACCCATTGGTTCGTTTATCTTTCTTGGAACAACAGGCGTTGGTAAAACTGAATTAGCCAAAGCGTTGGCCGATTACCTATTTGATGATGAAAATATGATGACACGCATTGATATGAGTGAATATCAAGAAAAATTCAGTGCTACACGATTGATAGGAGCGCCTCCTGGATACGTTGGTTACGACGAAGGTGGACAATTAACAGAAGCTATTCGACGAAAACCCTACAGCGTTGTTTTATTCGACGAAATTGAAAAAGCCCATCCCGACGTATTTAACGTGCTTTTACAAGTGTTAGATGATGGTCGACTAACCGATAACAAAGGTCGTACGGTCAACTTTAAGAACACGATTATTATCATGACTTCCAATTTAGGTTCTCAATTAATACGTGAAAGTTTTGAAAATTTAACGCCGGAAAATCGAGAGGAAGTAATAGAAACTACGCGTGATCAGGTATTTGAATTGTTGAAACAGACTATTCGTCCAGAGTTTTTAAATCGAATTGATGAACTCATCATGTTTACTCCATTGACTGAAAATGAAATTGAAAGCATTGTGACATTACAACTTAATGGGCTTAAAAAACAATTAGAAACCAGCGGTATTAAATTGAAAGTTACATCAGAAGCCTTAAGTTTTATTGCAAGAGAAGGGTATGACCCACAATTTGGAGCACGCCCGGTGAAACGGGTTATTCAACGTTACATCTTGAATGAACTCAGCAAACAACTTATTGCTGGAACGGTCGAAAATAAGCGTCCTATTGTGGTAACGATGAGAGATGACCAATTGGTTTTTACCAATTAAAATCTCGGTTATTTAATAATTTAGAGCGAATGCATGATGCGTTCGCTCTTTTTTGTTACATTTGCATCAGCACAGAAAAGGAATAATAAAAATTAAGTAGTTAAGTATGCGAATAGGATTATATTTTGGTTCTTTCAACCCCATTCACAATGGTCATATTGGACTAGCGAAATATCTTTTAAACTCTGATTTAGAAGAAGTTTGGTTAATTGTTTCGCCACAGAATCCATTAAAAAAAAGTAAAGAATTACTTAATGATGAATTACGTCTTGAAATGGCACGCTTGACTGTGGCAAACACTCCTAAAATTAAGGTTTGTGATGTAGAATTTGGGTTGCCCAAACCAAGCTATACCATTCATACGTTAGATTACTTATCAACATTTTACCCTGAGCACGAATTTGTATTATTGATTGGTGCCGACAATGTATCTATTTTTCATCATTGGAAATCGTACGAACTTATTTTAGAAAAATACACCGTTTGGGTATATCCGCGCCAAGGTTTTCCGCATAATTCTGAAAAATTTCCAACCATGCATTTTATCAATGCACCGCTGTTTGATATATCGTCCACCGAGATACGGGAACGCCTTAAAACAGGAGAAGATTGCTCAAAATTTGTTCCGGCTGATGTATTACACTTTATTCACACACATCATTTGTACTATTAAAATAGTGATGGACAGGCTTATCGCCAATCAACTATATACACAACACCTATAATGTGTGTGTAGTGACGTTCATTGGTTACATAAATGTCTTTAATCGTCACGTCGTCACTTTTATAATCAATACGAATATCACGATTTGTGCCTACATCAAAATTATAGTAAAAATCAAAACTACTACGACTATTCAAACGCCATTTAAGACCTAAATTGGTACGAATACGATCAATGTAATTACCACTAGCATAAGTTGGTGCGTTCAGTGTATTTGACAACTCAAAGGAGAGATACGGCTTCAAAGGAGTACCAAAAATACTATATTCAGCAGCGACTTTAGAGCGCAAAATCCATTCAGGATTAGCTTTTTCGAGTAAATCGGGTTTATCTGTACGAATCGTTATAACAGGACGTTCGCGCCATGTAAACTTCCACTGTCTCACATGATAATTTCCAATCACATCAAAATTTACGCGATGTCTTAAATCGATGTATTTTTCATAATTAGTTTTCTTTTTCCCATCGTGCCACAATAACATAAACGTATAACTCGCACCAAATTTGAAATAATCATTAACACGATAAGCTAAGCCCAAAGAGGAGTTGAGACGATCAAATTCTGTTGATAGATTTTTAAAGCGAGCTTCCTCTTCCCACGTAAGTGATAATCCACGATACAATTCACGATTAAGTTCAAACCCTACACGTGTGCGTAAATCTCTTGTAGTAGTGTCTGATTCTATGACGGATTGTGCTCCAATACTCAAAGAATAAACACTGAAAAATACGATTACCAAAACTTTCTTTGCGGATTTACCCATTATATTGATTGATTTTTGTGATATTATCAATACTGTTATTTTCTCCTTTTTCGAGTATATAATACAACTTGATAAAAGCCACATCACGTAAAAAGTCGATATGTCCAATTTCTATTTTATCAATTTTTAAACCTGTGCGTTTTTCTAAATCAGCTAACAATTCAGGACGTTTATCAGGTACAACAAGGTCGATTTTTTCGTATAAAATTAACTTCGTAGAGGTGTGTTTTAAAATCCTTTGACTTTCAAGAACCCATGTGAGTGCTATTAATAAGAAATTAGTTAAAACCAATTCGGCATAACTCACAGTCATAGCCAAACCATTGATGACTGAAATACCAATAATAACAAATAAATAGGTCATTTCACGAATTGGTACAGTCTCTGTTCGATAGCGAATCATTCCAAAAATAGCAAACAGACCCAATGTAAATCCAATTTGTAATTTCACATTCTCCATTAAGAAAATAAGGAGAAACATAGTGGTACTGAACAAGATAAAGGTAACGTAATAGTCGCGGCGTTTACTCTTTTTATAATAAAAGAAGTGAACGATAATCCAGCAAACTAACAAGTTGAAGCTGAAACGAATCAACAAATTGAGAATGCTATCAGCATCAAAAAGTGGAACGCCCAAAAAATCGAGCGTGGTCGATGTATCAGAAAAACCAAATTCTTTAGCGATACTCGGATCAAATTCAGGATACTGTTCTGTTTGAATCATAAGAGTTTAATATTAGTGGTTCATTTCTATTTTTTCAATCATACGTATTTTCCGTTTAAAACGGTTGTTTTTTATCTTTGAATTAGTCAATACCGTACCAATACAATATTTACTAATCTTATTTGGTACAATACGAAGTTTTTGTAGAATCTTTTTCATCTCTGAATCACGCAAACCATCTTGTTTTAATTCAATAATCATAAGATGAGCAAGCTCAGAAGACTGGTGTGTGATGAAATTCTCAAATCGAAGATTCAAATCAACGGTTAAACGTTCTGTTTTATCACTATTTACAAGCGTAATACGATCGAATGATGTCCGTAAGTGAGGAGATAAACTGTGAGGACTATAAGCAGAATGTAGCGTTAAAAAATCACGCTCTTTTGTACTAGTAACAAAATCGATGAATTTAGATTGATCTATTTCCGTTCGTACTTTTTTTGTGCGACCTTTATTCGTTTTATTTTTAATTTCTAAAAATGATACGTGAGAGTTAACGTAAGTACGTATCCGTATTTTTTGTCGTTGTAAGTGACGGTTGTGATGTAGCAAGTACATATCAGATGTTGGTGTATCAAAATAAATAGTACTATAACTATTCATGAACTCTCCTTTGATTTGTTGAACACGATAATGAGGCAAAGCCATTTCTAACAATGGCATCAACAGTTGTTGATGCGCTATGTATTTAGTATCAATCCGATTCATCAAATTAATGGATTTCATTTCCGACAAATCAATAGTATCCATAGATTGCAAAACAGACAATGGTGTTAAAAAATCGTGCTTCATAACGTGTTAATCTGAAAACATATATTCAAATACTTTTACTGTTGCCAATTTGCCATTTGGTAAGTAGTTGAACTGCTTTTTCTTTGTTCCATCGGCGTTGTATTCATATTTACGAATACGAACAGGTTTATCGCGATCATCATAAACAACCTCTTTTTCAATTTTGCCATTCGCGTTATATTCAAACGTAACACGCTCTCGTTGGCCATAAGTAGCATATTCTATCTCTTCAATTTTACGACCTTCATCATCATACACAGTGAGATGGTCGAGCCAGCGGGTTTTGGATCTCGCATCCGTATTCCACTCTTTAACTGTGAGGTTTTTACGTTTAGCCCGTTTGGCTAAAGTTTCAGGACTAACTTGAGCTAAAGCAAGTAAAGCTACAGTTAAAAATGTTGCCAAAAAGAACAATTTTCGTTTCATGATACCAAATTAAAGGATGTGTTAAGATTTGAGCAGACAAAAATAGACTTTATTTACTTTAAATACTACATAACAGAAGAAAAATTATTCTAGGGAACGATTACCTTTAAACCAAGCTTCACGGCTTCAATTTCTATGCGATTTGGAACCTGAGCAGCTTCACCATCGTAGTGAAAAGGCGTGTTGGAAGGAATATGAAGGATGAGGCGTTCGCACTCAAACGTTTCAGTGTATTTGATTTTATCAATCTGCTTTAAGAATAGAAGAGTGCCCAAACGCACGGCCCCTATAAAACCAAATGGTTTTAAAATGGTCACATTCAATAATCCGTCGGTGTAATTAGCCTGTGGTGCGATATAGGCATTATTACCAAGTTGTTGAATATTTGCACAATTAATAATAAAAGCCCTCTTTTTTTCTTTTTTTCCATCATATTCGATGGTACATTCTACTGGTTTATAACGAAAATATTCGCGAATAGTCAACACTAAATAGTTCCAAAAACCGCGTTTTTTATTGGTTGCAAAAATACGACTAATGTGTGCATCGAATCCTACACCACACGTGCAGAAAAACGGTACGTTGTTAGCTGTTCCGTAATCAATTTGTATGGTTTTTCCTTTTTTAATGGCTTCTAACGCACTAAATGGAAGTAGAGTAGAAATGCCTAAATCCCGCGCTAATCCGTTACCAGAACCAAGTGGAAGAATGGCTAAAGCTGTATTTGTATGAATCAATGCACTCGCGATTTCATTGACCGTACCATCGCCACCTACGGCTGCCACAATCGAGATATTGCGTGCAACGGCTTTTTGTGCCAATTCACACGCATGACCACGGTGCGTGGTATATTGAAATTCTAAATCGAATTTTTGAGCTAACATTTTCGTTGCCATGGCAATCCAGTTGCTTTTTCCCAAAGTTCCTGACTTTGGATTGACAATAAACAGAATTTTTATGCGCTCTTGTTCCATTTTAATTAATTTTCTTGACCACCAAATTCCATTAAATACGCTTTAATAAAATCATCAATATGGCCATCCATCACAGAGCCTACGTTAGATGTTTGATAATCTGTACGATGATCTTTTACGCGACGATCGTCAAATACGTATGAGCGAATTTGCGATCCCCATTCTATCTTTTTCTTGCCCGCTTCAATTTTAGCGGTTTCTTGACGACGTTTTTCAAGTTCTAATTCGTACAATTGCGATTTTAAAAGACGTATCGCATTTTCTTTGTTTTTGGGTTGATCGCGACTTTCGGTATTTTCAATCACAATTTCATCCATCTCATTGGTGATTGGATTTTTAAACGGGTAGTGGAGACGAACGCCAGATTCCACTTTATTCACATTCTGACCTCCAGCGCCACTACAACGGAACGTATCCCACGAAATATTAGCCAAAGTAATTTCAATTTCAATCGTATCGTCAACTAAAGGAGCCACAAATACAGACGAGAACGAAGTCATTCGTTTTCCTTGTGCATTGTAAGGCGACACGCGAACCAAGCGATGAACGCCGTTTTCACATTTAAGATATCCATAAGCGTATTCTCCGTCAACCTGAAAAGTGATGGATTTAATGCCGGCTTCATCACCCTCTAAAATATTGGATATTTCAACTTTGAAATTATGATTTTCGCAATAACGCATATACATACGCATCAGCATTTGCGCCCAATCTTGAGCTTCGGTTCCACCAGCACCAGCAACAATTTTGATAACTGCTCCTAATTTATCTTCTTCTTTGCGAAGCATGTTACGTAGTTCTAAATCTTCGATTAAAGTGATACTTTTCTGCGAAAGAGCATCTACTTCAGCTTCTGTCATGGCATCTTCTTTGTAAAATTCCAACGATAACTGTAACTCTTCTACAGCTGATTTCACGACATTAAAAGCTAATATCCAATATTTTATCGCTTTCACCTTTTTCATCTGCTCTTCAGCACGCTTTTGATCCAACCAAAAATCGGGGACTTGTGTCTTTAGCTCCTCCTCTTGAAGTTGCATCGTTTTTGCATCTATGTCGAGGTATTTACGCAAAGCGTCCACACGATCGGATAATACTTTAATTTGTTCGGAATTTACCATATAATATATTCAAGTTAGATTTTTAAAAATAGAATGACTATAAGAATAATGAAAAGTGGTAAATGCCTGACAGACAAATACCACTTTACACCTATTTATGAGCACGTCAGTGCCTTTTTTTCTGAGGGAAAGTACGAAACCAACTATTAACTTTTAGCTTTATCACGCCGAAAAGTGCTTCACTAAAAATGCCACCACTCATTTTAGAAGTTCCTTCTACACGATTGACAAATACAATAGGCACCTCTTTTAATATAAATCCGCATTTGTAAGCGGTAAATTTCATCTCTATTTGAAAAGCATAGCCTTTAAAACGAATTTTATCAAATTCAATCGTTTCCAAAACTTCACGGCGATAACAAACAAATCCAGCGGTTGTGTCAGCAACATCTAATCCTGTAATGATTTGTACGTATTTCGATGCGTAATAAGACATTAGCACACGTCCGATAGGCCAATTGATAACATTCACGACATGGCCAACATAACGCGAACCTATCGCCATATCAACGCCTTGATGTGCACACGCGTCATACATATCAATAAGTTTGTCCACAGGATGAGAAAAATCTGCATCCATTTCAAATATAAATTGATAGTCGTGCTCTAAAACCCACTTAAAACCAGCAATATAAGCCGTTCCTAAGCCCAATTTACCAGTGCGTTCTACCAAATACAAGCGATTAGGAAACTCTGTTTGAAGCTCTTTTACAATAGTGGCCGTACCGTCAGGCGAACCATCGTCAATAATAAGAATATGAAACAGTTTAGGCAGCGCAAAAACAGTCCGAATCATCTTTTCGATGTTCTCTTTTTCGTTGTACGTTGGGATGATAACAATTGAATCTGACATGTTGGACGGTTTATTACGATAAATAGTTACTAACCGACAAATTTAGTGTAATATACCGAAATAAAAAAATCTTTATTGGATTATTTTTAACAATTGCCATTTAAAATAAAGTGAGAAATGAGCTTCGCACTCTACAGCAATAATGGATTTGTGTTATTCGTAAAAAAAAACTATTTAGTTTCTAAAATCCTAAGAAATTCTTATCTTTGTAGGAAAATCTACATACATGGCTCAAACTTCTCACACTCCTAACATTCAGCTTTATAAGGCTTCTGCTGGTTCGGGTAAAACCTATCGCCTATCGTACGCCTATATTTCGTTGTTATTTCAAAATGCATTGGAAAAACATCCACATAGAAATACCTTAGCCGTAACGTTTACGAATAAAGCTACTGACGAAATGAAACGTCGTATTATTAGCGAATTACACCAATTGTCAACGTCAAATGCCGCATCGTTTCTGGAAGGTTTAAAAAGCGATTTTCCAACATTAACAACCCAAGCCATACAGGATTTATCCAAAGGATTTTTAACCGATCTATTGCACGATTATAGTGGATTTAACGTAAGCACAATTGATAAGTTTTTTCAACAAATTGTGCGTGCATTTACGCGTGAAATTGGCTTACAAGGAAATTTTTCAGTAGAGTTGGATGGGGATAAAGTGCTTCAAAGTGCCATCGACACAATGTTATTTGAGTTAGACAAACCAGAAAAACGTTCGTTACTAGCGTGGCTTACCGCTTATTCCGAAGAGCAACTCAGAGAAAATAAATCGTGGAATATATCACAAAATATTCTCCAATTGGGTAAAGAGTTATTTAAAGAGTCTTACTTGCAAAACTTGTCAGAAATCAACTTGCAACTGCACGATAAAACTTTTTTGAAAAAGTACCGTGATTTGCTCCGTAATATCAGTGATACGTTCGAAAAAGAGATGACCGCTATTTGCGACGAAGCAATTAGCATCATGAAACGTCACAACTTGGAATTCTCTGATTTTTCGGGTGCATCAAGTAGTTTTGTCTCTTATTTTGATATCACCAAATTAAAAAATAAAGATTTTACAGTAACCAACACATTTATCAAAGCTGCTAATGACATTACTAAATGGTATACTAAAACTTCTCCATTAAAAAATGAAATAGAAACTGCTTTTAATGATGGATTGGGCGTTTGTGCTACTAAAATCGTAGATGCAGATAAAACAAACTATTTATCGGCAAAAATTGCGATAAATCACATCTATATTTTGGGCATACTATCCGATATAAGCGCACAAATCAAGCGACAATGTGATGAAAACAACTCCGTACTTATAAACAGTACCACGGAATTTTTAAATCACATCATGGAAGGGTGCGACACACCATTTATTTATGAAAAAACAGGCGTGAACATTCACCATTATATGATTGATGAATTTCAAGATACATCGCAGTTACAATGGGATAATTTCCGACCACTTTTGGAGAATAGTATCGCTGAAAATCATCAAAACTTAGTGGTTGGTGATGTGAAACAGAGTATCTATCGGTTTAGAAATTCCGATTGGAGCTTGTTGCAAAATGGTGTTGAAAAGACATTTAGTGGAAATGTGGCTAAAACTCCGCTTAATACCAATTGGCGAAGTGCGAAAAATGTTGTGTTGTTCAATAATACTTTTTTTGAATTGGCACCGAAATTATTAGCAAATCACTTTGAAAATGATGCCAGTAAAGCTACAATGATTGAAATTTATGAAGATGCTTTACAAGAAATCAAGAAATCACTAGAGGGTCGAGTAGAGATTAACTTTATTTCAAAAGATGATGATAAAGAGACAACTTGGCAAGAAAAAGCATTAGAACTTCTTCCCGAAAAAATTGATCAATTGCTGGCTCAAGGCTATTCACAACGAGACATTACGATTCTTGTCAGGCGCAACACAGAGGCGACTCAAATTGCCGATTTTTTACTCAATTGTAAAGATAAATCGTATGACATTATCTCGAACGAGGCTCTATTAGTAGGCAATGCTCACTGTGTTAAACTATTAATAGCCGTGATGCGCTATTTTGTAACGCCAGAAGATAAACTGAATCGATCGTTGGTAGAGTTACTATACAGCCAAAAAACAACGAATAAAGCGGAGATTTTCGCGAATAATGAGACTGTAGAAGAGTGGGAACAGAGAGTTTTTGAAGGCAATTACACATCTTTGCCATTACTTAAAAACCAGCCGCTATTTCAATTAACAGAAGGATTGATACAGCTGCTCAAACTTAACGAAAATGCTGATAATGCGGTATTTTTACAAGCATTTCAAGATGAAATTTTTCAATTTACACGAGTTGAAAATGCCGATATAAATGGCTTTTTATCGTATTGGGATGAGTTTTCTCATAAAAAATTCTTAGCGGCTTCCGAAACACAAGATGCTATCAGAATTATGACAATTCACAAATCGAAAGGGCTTGAATTTAAATCGGTTATCATTCCATTTTGCGACTGGAAATTGGATAAAAGTTCTAAAATGTCAGTCTTGTGGTGCAAACCGAAACCTGACCAGCAACCATTTGCGCAACTGCCTATTATTCCTGTCAATTATAGTCAAAAATTAATCGGAACCATTTTTGCAGATGATTATTGGGAAGAAAAATTACGCGGTTATATCGACACATTAAATATGACCTACGTGGCATTCACACGTGCTGAAAATCAATTAACTATTATGGCACCAATGTCTGAAAAAGAGACGAAAAATCAGACAATCGCAGAAGTGCTTTACTATTTATTTACAACAGATTCAGAAACGAAAAAAGCGAATCCATTGACAATCAATTTGCCAAACTACTTAAACGAAAACTTTGTAAAGATTGGCGAACAAGCTATATATCAAAGAAGTAGCGAGGTAAGTCCAATAGAAAATAGTGCGCTTAGCTATGACTCTGTAAAAATAACTAATCGTCTAAAATTACGACACCATCTCAACGATGAAGGAAGTGAGCGTCAACATGGACTTTTAATGCATAGCTTATTGAGTCAAATAAATTCAGTGGAAGATGTGGACAAAGTCTTAAAAAAACTGGTATTAACAGGAGAAATAAAACAAACGGATGTGGCTGAAATTAATGAGATTTTAAATAATTTATTTGAAATACCGCACGTTAAAAGTTGGTTTTCTGGTACATACAAAGTGCTCAATGAAGCTGAAATTATAACGCCTAAAGGAGAATCTTATCGTCCTGACCGTTTGATGATTAAGGAAAATCAGGTCATCGTGATAGACTATAAATTTGGACAACAAAAAGAAGAAAAATACAAACGTCAAGTTGGAAACTACTTGCAACTGATAACTCAAATGGGATATCAAGCAACAGGTTTTATTGTTTATGCCACCTTAGGTGAAATAGAGTCGGTATAATCAGGCTTTTTGACACAAAATCAACACTTTTTCAGCAGTCGCTAGAGTTGTTGCAAAAATGTAATAGTTGCCACCGTCTTTTAATTTTAATTTCGTTCGTAAATCCTTTACTGATAAGGGAAAATTGCGTGTGGTTATATTAGCCTGAGTTATGCCGGCTAATAGTGTTTTTGTAATTTTATTATTAAATACTGCCCAGCTCTGAACTTTAAATGTTCTTCCTGGAAAGCTCTCTAAAAATCTATCTGATGTGTACAAATGACTATTCATCTCGAGTTTTTGAATTCCATATTCATTGGCAATAGTTTTGAACGCACCCGCTTTTAAAACCGCTGCATTTGGCTCATATAAATAATCCAATACTCCCGATGAATAAGCGCTTTTAATCGCTTTTTCATCAGATAAACGAAAAGATAATCTACCAATGCTACTTTCTGGTAAGTTTTCAGCATAAATCACTGTTTCGTCCGTATAATTTCGTTCTAATAAAAATAAAAGCTCTTTGCATTCGTTTCCAACGGCAACGACATAAACTGCTTTCACATTCTGCAATTCTTTCAAAGCCAATGAGATATCTAACATGGGTGATAATTTAATGAGCACATGTTGAGCTTTCTCTAAAAGAAGTTCTTGTAAATCGCCAACATCTGGCGTGCAATCGTGTATCGAGACCGTTTTTCGTCCATGCATGTCGCGTCGTGCTGGATCAATAAAAATAGTATCGACGGAATTCATTGTATTCAAAAACGTTTCAGAATCTCCTTCATTGACACGAATGATTGAATTTAGAACTTTGAAATTATGGCGTGCAAATTCCACTAAATGAGGCTGTTGTTCCACATAAAAAGTCTCTTTAAAATTTTGAGAGAGAAAATAACAGTCAACACCCATTCCACCTGTGAGATCTACCAGCGTATTTCCCGATAAAAGCGATGCTTTGTAACGAGCAGTTGCTTCTGAAGAGCACTGTTCCAGAGATAAATGTGTAGGAAACTCCAAGTGTGGATTAGATGCCCAGGTTGGCACTTTTTTTGACAATAATTGACGCGCAGTAATTTGTTGCAATGCTTTTGGTAAATCCACACCTGTTGGTGCTGTTTTTAAAGCTAATAAACGTACATCTTCGGAAAGATGTGCTGCGATAAATTGTTGTGTAAGTGATTCCATATGGGCTTTTTAGTAGCTACAAAGATACTATTTTTATCTAAAAATGCCTTTTAATCGGATAAATTACTTACTCAAAAAATGTTGATAATTTTATTTCTATAGTTTAAGCGTTTTTTGTATCTTTGCACGTTAAGAGCAAAATAACTGTCCCTCATATATGTCTAAAGAACTTACAAACCAATCAACCCCAGAAGACGATAGCGAGCTATCTGATGGCACCCAAATCAATGAGAATGAAAGTGTAACAGATGAAAAATCTGAAAAAACTATCACTCATTCTGATTATAAGTTGCCAGAAGTGCAAGATAAAAAAGCAAAACATCATCTATCTGGTATGTACCAAACATGGTTTCTCGACTATGCTTCGTATGTAAATCTTGAACGCGCTATTCCACATATCAATGATGGTTTAAAGCCCGTTCAGAGACGTGTGTTGCACTCTATGAAACGATTAGATGATGGTCGTTACAATAAAGTTGCGAACATCGTAGGACACACCATGCAGTTTCACCCACATGGTGATGCTTCGATTGGTGATGCATTGGTTAATTTAGGACAAAAAAATATCTTGATAGATTGTCAAGGTAACTGGGGAAATATATTGACTGGCGATGGTGCTGCGGCGCCTCGTTATATTGAAGCACGTTTATCAAAATTTGCTTTAGAAGCAGTTTTTAATCCAAAAACGACGCCTTGGAAATCGTCGTATGATGGACGAAATAAGGAACCGGTTTCGTTACCAATAAAATTCCCATTACTCTTAGCACAAGGAAGTGAAGGTATTGGCTTGGGACTGAATTCGCGTATTTTGCCACACAACTTCAACGAGTTAATAGATGCCTCAATTGCTTATTTGCGAAACGAGTCCTTTCAATTTTTTCCAGATTTTCCAACAGGTGGACTGCTTGACATAAGCCGTTACAATGATGGGGAACGTGGTGGAGTAGTAAAAATACGTGCAAAAATTGAAAAAATAGACAATAAAACATTAGCTATTACCGAAGTTCCTTACGGCATGACCACAGGCGCACTGATTGAGACCATTATCACCGCTAACGAAAAAGGAAAAATAAATATCAAGAAGGTAGAAGATAACACGTCTGCTACTGTTGAAATTCTGGTACATTTAGAAGCTAAAACCTCTTCTGATAAAACGATTGACGCACTGTATGCATTTACAAAATGCGAGGTGAGTTATTCTCCAAATTGTTGTGTGATTGATGAAAACAGACCTCACTTCATAACCGTGAGCGAAGTTTTAAAACGCAACACAAACAATACGGTCAATTTATTGACGCAAGAATTAACGATTCAACGGAATGAAATTCTTGAACAATTGCATTTTTCCTCATTAGAAAAAATCTTTATTGAAGAGCGAATTTACAAGGATAAAGGTTTTGAAAATGCGCCTACCACGGATGCCGCATTAGATCACATAGATACTCGTTTAGAACCATTCAAAAAAGATTTTATACGTGAAATCACACGCGATGATTTAAGTCGGCTACTGGAAATTAGAATGGCACGCATTCTTAAATTCAATGTAGATAAAGCCAAGGCTCTAATCGCTCAAATGCACGAACAAATCAAAGAGATTGACTTTCATCTTGAGCATATTACGGATTATGCTATTGATTGGTTCAAAGCGCTTAAAACAAAATATGGTAAAAATTTCCCACGTTTGACCGAACTACGCAGCTTCGAAACTATTGAAGCGAGCAAAGTGGTGGAAGCGAATGAGAAATTGTATATCAATCGTGAAGATGGCTTTATAGGTACAAGTTTGAAAAAAGACGAATTCGTTTGTAACTGTTCGGATATCGATGATATTATTTTGTTTTTCAAAGATGGTAAATACAAAGTGGTAAAGGTGGCCGACAAAATGTTTGTTGGCAAAAATCTACTTCACTTAGCTATCTTTATCAAAAACGACCAACGTACCATCTACAACGCCATCTATCGTGACGGTCGCTCTGGACCCTATTATATTAAACGCTTTGCGGTAAATGGTGTAA
>DATFIF010000152.1:0-6507 GCA_035270405.1 Paludibacteraceae bacterium
TAGACTACATGGCTCTAACCCGAAAATACGCATAATCTCTTCTCCATCAACTGGCGGTTGAAACTGACGAATGCGGTCTTTTTCCTCTATCTGTTTCAATTTTGAACGCACTAATTGAAAATTTTGAGAGAAATGTTTCACCTTTTCCATATTATTGGAGGTGATGTCCGATTCACAAAGAGTCATTAATGCATCAATATCATCGCCTGCCTCAAAAAGCAAACGACGAACAGCGGAGTCTGTTACTTCATTTTCACTCAAAATGATAGGACGCATGTGCAGCAGTACAATTTTCTGGACAAATTTCATCGGATCACCCAATGGTAATTTCATTTTTTTGAAAATACTGGGCACCATTTTACTGCCGATAAAATTATGATTGTGAAACGTCCAACCATGCTCTTCATCCCATATTTTTGTAACTGGTTTTGCAATATCGTGCAACAAAGCTCCCCAACGCAACCAAAAATTATCACTCTTGAGTGCCAAGTTGTCGAGAACTTTTAACGTATGGTCAAAATTATCTTTATGAGCACGATTTCCACGTTTTTCGACGCCTTTCAGTGCTGCTAATTCTGGAAAAACAAGAGGCAATAAGCCACATTTATCTAACAAACGGAAACCAATTGAAGGTTTTGGAGAAGCAATTATTTTAGCTATTTCATCGCTAATACGCTCTTTGGTAATGATGGAAATTCGTGGTGCATTACGCGTGATGGATTCCAACGTCTCATCCGAAATGCGAAAATCTAACTGCGTAGCAAAACGAATAGCCCGCAACATACGCAATGGGTCGTCGCTAAACGTGGTGTCAGGATTAAGTGGTGTACGCAACAGTTTCTTTTCGAGATCACTCAAACCATCAAACGGATCGAGTAATTTTCCAAAACAACTTTTATTCAGACAAATTGCTAAAGCATTAATCGTAAAATCGCGCCGATTCTGATCTTCTTCTAACGTGCCATCTTCAACGATTGGATTTCGAGAGTCGTGTTGATAAGATTCGCGCCGAGCACCCACAAATTCAAGTTCATAGTGGGCATTTTTAACTTGTGCCGTACCGTACGTTTTGAAAGTTGAAACCTGTGTATTTTTCCCTAATTTTTTGGCAACTTTGGTAGCCATCTCAATTCCACTACCAACTACAACGACGTCAATATCATTAGATGGACGTTTTAATAATAAATCGCGCACGTAGCCACCAATCAAGTAACATTCTATACCTAATTCATCCGCAACTCCACCTATCAAATGAAAAATATCTTCTTTAAGTTCAATAGTCATAAAAAAGCAAATATCTGATTATATTTTAATATGTTCAAGGCTACTCATTAAATCATCAAATGATTTAATTTTCGCTTTAGATTGAACCTCCATGAGTTGATTTTGAACTGCTTCGTCATACGTTTCACAAGGAACTGCACGAATAACGCCCATAGCAATGGGCATATCAGGTCCTTGCATCATCGCCAATTTCAGATGCAAGGTATAGTCGGCAGTGGTGGCATCGTGAATTAAAATATCTTTTTCCGTTATTCCATCTTCACCAATAGTCACGACTTTCAAATTCCAACCATCTAACACCAAACCTTTTTGACGCTCCTTCCCAAATAACATTGGTTCGCCATCATTCAATACAATAATTCGATCTGAGCGATCCTCTTTAGACGAAATCCAAGCATGAGTGCCATGGTTAAAAATCACGCAATTGACCAAACACTCAACCACAGAAGTACCTTTATGTTTAACGGCATCAATCATCACTTTTTTCGATGTTTCTAAATCGACATCAAGTGTTCGTGCAAAAAAAGTTCCTCCCGCACCAAACAATAATTCAGCAGGATTGAATGGACGCTCGACTGTTCCAAAAGGAGACGATTTGCTTACGAATCCCTTAGTTGAGGTTGGAGAATATTGTCCCTTCGTAAGTCCGTAAATTTGATTATTAAACAGCAAGATATTTAAATCCACATTACGTCGAGCACTGTGTATGAAATGATTGCCGCCAATAGCTAAGCAATCGCCATCGCCAGTAGCTTGCCAAACACACAGTTCAGGATTGGCTACTTTCACACCCGTAGCTATAGCCGCAGCACGACCATGAATGGTGTGAAAACCATAAGGACTTAAATAATATGGAATACGTGATGAGCATCCTATACCAGAAATAATGGCTATTTGATGTGGTGGTATTCCGATTTCGGCCATCGCTTTTTGCAACGAATTGATGATGGCATGATCGCCACAACCTGGACACCAACGTACGTATTGTTCGCTTTTATAATCTTTTGCTGTAAACATATTCAAAACTAAATTACGAGCTATAAAATTAACAAAAAAACAGCTCTGTATTTGTAATATTAAAGAGTTTCTAGGAATTCAACCACATCACTCACCTTAAAAGGTTGTCCCTCAATTTTATTAAATTGCAAGAATGGAATATTGGGTACTTTTGAACGTAAAAACGTAGCAAAATGACCACTATTCAATTCGCAAATCACTATTTTTTTATAACTTTGGAGGATTGAAGCAGCATTTTTAGGTAATGGACAGATGTAATTGAAATGTAGTAATGCCACTTTCTTGCCTTCTGCATTAAGTGTCTTAACAGCACTCAACAAATGCCCATAAGTACTACCCCAACCAACAACTAATAAATCAGCAGATTCATCACCTTCAACTTTTAATTCGGGTAAAAACTGAGCTACTTGAGCAATTTTTTCAGCCCTAGTAGCAATCATCCGAGCGTGATTTTCGCCATCTGTACAAATTCCTGCCTTTACATAATGCTTTTCTAAACCGCCATTCCGATGCATAAAACCTTCCATTCCAGGGAAAGCCCAATAACGCACCTTAGTAATTTCATCACGACTTGCGGCACGAAATTGACCTTTGAACGAGGCTGGAACGATATGAGGGTGAATTTCTGGCAAATCGGCAAGTTTTGGTAATTTCCAAAGTGATGAACCATTTCCAATAAAAGCATCGGTGAGTAAAATCACTGGTGTCATATGTTCCAAAGCAATTTTGGCCGCCATAAACGCATAATGAAAACAATCATCGGGACTACTAGCTGCCATTACAACCAACGGACTTTCGCCATTACGACCATAAAGAGCTTGCAATAAATCAGTTTGCTCAGTTTTGGTTGGTAAGCCCGTAGAAGGTCCGCCCCGCATCACATCTATGACCACTAAAGGTAATTCGGCCATAACACTCAAGCCGATGGCTTCTGTTTTAAGTGAAAGCCCTGGTCCAGAAGTACTCGTTGCAGCCAAATCGCCTGCAAAAGAGGCACCCAAAGCCATGCAAACTCCAGCTATTTCGTCTTCAGCTTGTATCGCTTTTACACCCATATCTTTGCGTGCAGCTAATTCATGCAATATATCGGTAGCAGGCGTTATAGGATAGCTTCCTAAGAACAAATTACGTTTTGATTTTTGAGAGGCAGCTATTAAACCCCAAGCAGTAGCTTTATTACCACTGATAATGGTATAAGTACCTTTCGTAAGATTTTCTGATTTTTCGACTATAAACGTAGAGATATTTAGGTGTAAATTATGTCCATAGTTAAATCCGTCCGTTACAACTTTCACATTGGATTTTAGTAAATCAGGATTTTTACCAAATTTATTTTCTAAAAAATGAACGGCTTGTTCCAAAGGACGATTAAAGAGCCAACAAATCAAACCTAAAGCAAACATGTTTTTGCAACGTAAAATTGATTTGTTATCCATTCCAAAATCTTTCAAACTCTCGTGAGTAAGTTGCGAAAGACTCACCGGAATCAACTGAATAGATTCCGATAAATTCAATTCTGAAAACGGATTATCCGTTTTAAATTCAGCCTTTTCGAAACCTTTGGCATCGAAAGAATCTGAGTCGAAAATAAGTACGCTCAGTGGTTTTAACAAATGCGCATTCATTTTAAGTGCTGCAGGATTCATAGCTACTAATACATCCACGTCATCGCCGGGAGTGTAAATGTCAGTACCGACGTGTACTTGAAAACCAGAAACGCCACTGACGCTTCCTTGTGGCGCACGAATTTCGGCTGGGTAATCAGGAAAAGTGGCGATTTCATTGCCTAAAATAGCTGACAAATTTGAAAATAACGTGCCGGTAAGTTGCATGCCATCACCTGAATCGCCACAAAACCTGACAACCACATCTGTAAGAATTTTCTGTTCTGCTCTATGCTCCATCTATAGTATGAGTTTATGTACAAAGAAATTTTACGCGCTTCCTTGTAAACAATTAATTTTCTATCAATTTTCTATAACGAATGCGTTTGGGTTCAACATCGCCTAAACGAACTCGTTTATTTTCTTCATATTCGCTGTACGAACCTTCAAAGAAAAACACTTGTGAATCGCCTTCAAAAGCCAATATATGCGTACAAATACGATCCAAAAACCATCGATCGTGACTAATCACTACGGCGCAACCCGCAAAGTTTTCGAGTCCTTCTTCTAAAGCACGAAGCGTATTCACATCGATATCATTGGTGGGCTCATCAAGCAACAATACATTCGCTTCAGATTTTAAAGTCAATGCCAAATGAAGCCGATTTCGTTCTCCACCAGAAAGGACACCACATAATTTTTCTTGATCAGCACCTGCAAAATTAAAACGGCTTAAATAGGCACGTGAATTAATTTCGCGACCCGCCACACGAATAAAATCAGTTCCGCCACTTACTACTTGATAAATGGTTTTATGGGGATCAATATCTTTGTGCATCTGGTCAACATAACCGATTTTAACTGTTTCGCCAACTTCAAAAAGTCCTTTATCCACAGTTTCCAAACCCATAATCAACCGAAATAGCGTAGTTTTTCCAGCACCATTAGGACCAATAATACCCACGATTCCATTCGGTGGCAAGTTGAAATTCAAATTTTCAAACAGTAATTTATCGCCAAATGCCTTGCGCACACCTACCGCATTAATCACTTTATTTCCAAGGCGCGGTCCATTAGGAATAAACAACTCCAATTTTTCTTCACGCACTTTTTGGTCTTCATTCATCAAAGCATCATAGGCGTTCAAACGCGCTTTGCCTTTGGCATGACGCGCTGATGGAGCCATACGTACCCATTCCAATTCCCGTTCTAAAGTTTTTCGACGTTTGCTCGCTTGCTTTTCTTCTTGCGACATACGCGTCGTTTTTTGTTCCAGCCAACCCGTATAATTTCCTTTCCATGGAATACCTTCGCCACGATCTAATTCCAAAATCCAACCTGCGACATGATCCAAAAAATAGCGGTCGTGAGTCACGGCAATCACAGTTCCTTTATATTGTTGCAAATGTTGTTCTAACCAGTCAATACTTTCAGCATCAAGGTGGTTGGTAGGTTCGTCGAGCAACAACACATCTGGCTCTTTTAATAACAAACGACACAGAGCCACACGACGACGCTCACCTCCTGAAAGATTACGCATAATCGAATCTTCATCCGGACAACGTAACGCATCCATGGCACGCTCCAATTTACTATCAATATTCCATGCATCGTGCTGATCCAATTTATCTTGAACCTCGGCTTGTCGCGCTAATAATTTATCAAAATCAGCATCAGCGTCTCCAAAAGCAAGATTAATCGCTTCAAACTCTTGAAGTAATGCCATAATTTCAGCAACACCCTCTTGAACAATCTCTTTGACAGTTTTATCTTCGTCAAATTTAGGCTCTTGGTCGAGATAACCAACCGTATAACCCGGTGAAAAAACCACTTCGCCCTCAAACGACTTTTCAATACCAGCAATAATTTTCATTAAAGTCGATTTTCCAGAACCGTTCAAGCCTATAATGCCGATTTTAGCACCATAAAAAAAAGAAAGATAGATATTCTTTAAAACTTGTTTCTGTGGAGGAAACGTTTTACTAACGTTCACCATCGAAAAAATAATTTTTTTATCGTCTGCCATAGTCCTAAATCGTAAAATAAAAATAATAGTTCATTTGTCCTGCAAAGATACAATTTTATTGACAAACCGCTACTCATTTGCTGATATCAATTTTATGGTTTACCTTTGTAACATCAAAATAAATTTTAAATGCATAAAAACTTACTAATCACAGTTTTTGCTACTCTTTTTGTACTCCTTTCCTGCGAAAGAGAGGATAAAGATTACTCCATACCAGTCGATGGTGACGGAAATACCTACCAAACTATCGTCATTGGCACGCAAACATGGATGGTGGGGAACTTGCACACCACACATCTAAACGACGGAACACCTATAGAACAAGATGTCAAATGGGAAAATGCTGACATTAAACCCGTATTTTGCTATTATGACAACAATTCATCCAATAAATCGATCTACGGTATGCTCTATAATTGGCATGCTGTAAATTCGGGCAAACTAGCTCCCAAAGGTTGGCATGTAGCCACCCTACAAGATTGGGAAACACTGGCAGCACGCTATGGCGGATTAAGTAAAGCTGGTGGTGCATTGAAAGCTTTAGAAATTTGGCGAGAGCCAAACATTGGAGCCACC
>DATFIF010000153.1:0-22000 GCA_035270405.1 Paludibacteraceae bacterium
TCCGCCTAAACTTTTAGCACCTTCTTTGGTAAATACCAATCGGAATTGTTTGATGTAACTCGTCAACACATCAGTCATCATAGTCCACCCCGCAGGAATGGCAGCAAAGAATCCAAATGTTTGTTTTTCCGTTTTAAAATAGGGCATCGGATTACGCACTTGCACACCCATTTTACCATCTTCGCTCACCGTAAGACTATCGTTCAGTATAGTTCCAGCACGCACCACCGATATTGCCACACGTTGTGATTGACAACTGAGCAACTCTTTGGAAATATCTTGATAAACAGCCAACGCTTTACCGTTCAAACCAACCACACTATCGCCCGACTGCAAACCCGCTTCGGCAGCAGGCGAATTGCCAACTACTTGGTCAATAACAAAGGGTAATCGCACTTCCATAAAACTCCGTTCGTTGGCAGCCAGCATCCGTTCACCAAAATCTTTTGGCAATAACAAAAGCGTATCTTTTTCGCCACGTTTAACAGTGACTTGTTGTTTCCCTTCAATCACTATCTTTTCGAGTGCTTCTTTTTCGAAATGCACCGCTTCGTCGTTGACTGTCAGAATGATATCACCATTCTGAAAACCATTATCCAAAGCTGTTTGGCAGTAATTATAACCTAAATAGGCATTTCGAACAGGCAACTGCTCTTGTCCCCACGTGAACAACAACACACCATAAATGACGATCGCGGTGATAAAATTCATCAACACACCACCTGTAATAATCAACAACCGTTGCCACGCTGGTCGCGAACGATATTCCCACGACTGCGGTTCACTATTGATTACGGCAGTATCCATCGACTCGTCAATCATTCCAGCAATTTTGCAATAACCGCCTAACGGCACCCAACCCAAACCCCATTCGGTTGTTTCAGGATGTTTGCGCCAATCGCTGTCGGCGAGTTCGTCGGTTGGTGCTGGCACCATAATCGTTCTTCCTTTTTTATCCTTTTTCGCCAAACCTTCTGAATCTAACAGAGGTTGCACGTGGTCAGGTAAATTGGGGGCAAACCAACGTGATTGCCATTTTCCGTTTATCTTTTTAAAACGTACAATTGAAAATTTTGGATTGAAAAAGAGGTAAAATTTATCGACACGCACTTTAAAGAGACGTGCGAAACCAAAGTGCCCTAATTCGTGCACAAAGACTAAAATTGATAAACTGAGAATAAGCTGTAAAGCCTTGATTAAGAAATCTTCCATGTATAAATTGTTAAATGTGTAATATTAAATGTTGATTGTGGAATGTTTAGCGTTTAATGGGAAAATAGTTGATAATATAGATTATTCAATTATTCAATTATTCAATTATTCAATTATTCAATTATTCAATTACTGTATCATTGTCTGTGTTAATCGGCGCGTTTCGGCATCGCATGCTACATAATCTTCGTATGTTGGCGTCTGTATAAATGCGGTCTTCTGCATCACTATTTCGATGATATCGCTCATCTGTAAAAAACCCACTTTATCTTTTAAGAACGCTTCCACCACTACTTCGTTAGCAGCGTTGAGCGCACATGGCATGTTTCCGCCACGATGCATCGCATCGAATGCCAAAGCGAGGTTACGAAAACGGGTTAAGTCCGGTTTTTCGAATGTGAGTGCTCCAAAAGTCGCCAAGTCGAGCCGTGGAAAATCCGTTTGTACGCGTGTGGGAAAAGTCAACGCATATTGAATGGGCAATTTCATATCAGGCAATCCCATTTGTGCTTTCATGCTACTATCACGAAACTGCACTATGGAGTGAATGATGCTTTGAGGATGTACTACTACTTCGATTTGGTCAGCAGTCAATCCAAATAACCATTTGGCTTCAATCACCTCAAATCCTTTATTCATCAAACTCGCCGAATCGATGGTGATTTTTGCGCCCATTGTCCACGTTGGATGTTGCAGTGCTTGAGCGGCAGTTACTGTACGCAATTCATCCATCGTCTTTTGACGAAATGGACCACCAGAAGCGGTCAGAATAATTTTCTCTACTTCGTCTGCATTTTCGCCTACTAAACATTGGAAAATGGCGCCATGTTCCGAATCGACTGGCAAAATTGCTGCCCGATTCTCAATCGCCAAGCGTGTTATCAATTCACCCGCCACAACCAACGTCTCTTTATTAGCTAACGCAATTTTTTTACCTGCTTTTATCGCTTCAATTGTTGGTTTCAGACCAGAATAACCAACCATCGCGGTTACCACCGTATCAATCGGCTGCATGGCTGCCACTTGCGCTATCGAATCGCCGCCAGCGAAAATTTTCATGGGCAAATCGGCCAGTGCTTCTTTAACCTTATTGTAGTAGGTTTCATTAGCTATAACAACCACTTCTGGACGAAATTGACGCGCTTGTTGAATCAACAAATCGGCATTATCATTGGCAGTAAGCGCATAGACTTCAAATAGTTGAGGATTCGCAGCGACCACTTCGAGTGTTTGAGTTCCAATAGAACCAGTAGAGCCTAAAATGGCCAAAACTTGTTTTGGGCGAGTGTCGGTATCGAGCATGCGTTGTAGTTTCTAAATTAAAAGATGATGTAATCGGAAGGATTGATAGGTTTCCCTTTTTGCCACAATTCAAAATGTAAATAGGAGTCAGTTGACTGTTTTTCTGGCGCGCCTACAATACCAATAACCTCGCCAACACGTACATCAGAACCGACTTGTTTCAGTACACGTTCGTTGTTTTTATAAATGGAAAAGAAACCATTTTCATGCTGAATACCAATGATATAACCAAATTTCAAAGAGTAATCGACTAGCACAACGGTGCCTTTCAAAACAGCTAAAACTGCTTCGTTGGGCGACGTGGTAAGTTCCACGCCATATTGATTCATTTTAGGAGCAAATACTTGCGTAATAACCCCTTTTACAGGTTTCACAAACACTTGCACCACCTCTTCTTTCGGCAAAACAATAGAACCTAAATTGTATTTCTCTTCTTGTTCAAATTCTTCAACAAACGCTTTTTCATTTTTAGATTTTCCCAGCGCTAAATTTTCCCAGTTTTTCATCTCTAACGAATCTGTATCGAGAGAATCTAACGTGATATTACCTGCTAAAATATCTTTGATAACAGCCATTTGCGTTTGCTGTAACGTCAACGTTTGCGTTAATGAATCCACACGCATCGTCTCCATTATCAATTCAGAACGAATGGACGAATCGGCAAATCCAGGTAAAAAATGTTTGATAGGAGTAAAAAAGATGAGCAAAGATAAGAGTAAAAACGACGTTAGCGCAAATGTACCTGTCATAAGAAACACCGACAAGCGCGATAAACGCAAGTGAAACGCTTCCTCTAACGTGTTTTCGTTGAGAATAGATACACGGTATTTGAATCGAATGCGTTGGAAAAATTTCTTTTTTGAAGCCATAAAATTTAGTTTGCGAACTCACAAAGATAACTCTTTTCTACAAAAATAGTGTATTAACGACGTTTATAAGTGAAATAGGCATACTCTAGCCCTGAAGCTTCGTCGCGCATACGTTCCGATTGGTCAACCACTTTCCACACGGTTTCGTCAATGTGCGAATAGAAGGTATCCGCCTCAAAATCTCTATACACCCAGGTGATATAAAGTGTGTCAGCAAGAGGCATAAATTGGTTGTAAATGCTACCGCCACCAATGATAAAATTCTCTTCATCAGAGCGGAATAATGCCACCGCATCGTCAATAGAATAGGCCATTTCACAACCTTCAATCTGCTCGCCAACCAGATCAGAAATCACAATGTTGCGCCGTTTAGGAAGTGGACGAATGGGCAACGAATAGAACGTGCGTTTCCCCATCACTACGGTGTTGCCAGAAGTCAACGCTTTAAAATGTTTCAAATCGTCGGACAAATGCCATAACAAATCATTGTCTTTACCTATAGCGTAATTTTGTGCAATGGCTACAATAATAGAAATCATAGTGCTGAGTAGTTAAAAAGTCAATAAAAAAAATAGTTTAATTGCGACGTCCCACAAAAATCATAATATAATACAACAACGTAGCCAACGACCCAAGTGCTGCAACGACGTACGTGTAAGCAGCTGAACGCAAAGCACTTTCGGCTTTATCGTGCGTCTCTACATTGGTTACGCCAGCGCTGTTAAGCCAAACCAAAGCGCGTTTGCTTGCATTAATTTCCACAGGCAGTGTGATAAAACTAAACAACGTGGTCATGGCAAACAGAACGATACCAGCCAACATCAATTGCGGAAAACTAGTGATAAGCAACATTCCACCCAATAAAACCCACATCACCCATTGTGAAGAGAAACTGACTACCGGGACCAACGCTGAACGCATTTTAAGAGGTGCGTACCCCACGGCGTGTTGCAACGCGTGCCCACACTCGTGAGCAGCCACAGCAGCAGCCGCCACACTAGCCGAACCATAAACGCCTTCGCTCAAATTAACGGTTTTAGTCGCAGGATTATAGTGGTCAGTCAGCATACCGCCCGTTGCTGTTACCGTAACATCGTCAATATGATTGTCACGAAGCATTTTACGAGCAACATCAGCTCCCGTCATACCACTCGGGAGCATTATTTTTGAATATTTTTTGAATTTGGATTTAAGTGAGGCTTGTACAATCCAACTCACTACGGCTATGCCAATAAAAAGCATCCAATAAAGTGTCATAATTTTAAAATTTACAAATTAATAGCTAGAACTAATTAGTCCATCCATATCAAAATACTTGCCAATGGAGAAGTCTGCCAAAATTACTGCTTTTTGGAGTTTAATTTCGCAGCACATTTTTTACAAATTCCATATAAATAGAGCGAATGGTGTGTCACTTGAAAAGCGTTAAACTTACGATTTCGAATGGCCTTTTTAAATTTTACATCGCTAAACTCGCGCACCTCACCACAATAGGTACAAATACGATGATGGTGTGTCGCATTGCGAGTTATTTTCTCGTACTCAACATGTTGTTTGTCAAATTGATGCTTCACCACCAACTGACACTCCACAAATAGATCCAACGAATTGTAAACCGTAGCACGACTCACTCTAAAACCGTGAGGAATCAACAAGAATAACTCTTCAGCCGAAAAGTGCGATTCTTGTTCATAAATAACGTCCAAGATATAAAAACGTTCTGTCGTTCTGCGCATCTGCCTGGCTGACAAATAGTCCGCCAAAATAGCTCGTGCTATTTTTTTTTCTTCTTGAAGAATCATTTTACGAATGAATTAACGTGGATTATAACCGGATTGTTGTAGAATATAGGCAGCATTGACACTGCGCATCAAGTCAAGTGGCGACACATCGGGATGAGCTTTCATATAACTTTCAATAATTTGCCAACCGATGTAAACGCCTGCTCGTCCTGGCGATTCCTGAGAAAATAACGATGTAAAAGGCGCATCATTCAGGTATTTTACACGCATCATACCGTCGTGTGAAAATAGATGTTTACCTTGTATCATGGTCAACCACATATGCGATTCATTTTTTTGGCACCAACTCCATTGTTCAGGCGTATAACCCATCAATAAAGACTCTTCTTCGTCAGGCAACAGCACCGATGCAAGATATAAGATTTTTCCACGATAGAGAATCTCTTCAAGCAATTCGCCAGAGTAGGACACAAATGGAAATTCACTGGTCAACCAAGCGACCACATAATCGGGAACCACTTTTTCAGGAGACATATTTTGGCGCAAATAACTATAAATACCAACTTGCTCATACAAGGGATAATCGGTTCCTAAATAGGTATCGCTGCTCAGCGACAAAAAACCATCGCCTACAACCACACTTTGGTTTAAACCAGATACGTGCATGTAAAAATTGGGGGTCTCTTTGTCGGGAAAAAAGTAATTAGCACGCCGAAAAGCTTGCGTCAAATCGCGTTCGATAGATTCCACATTATCATACGCAGCGAGCGCATCGCTATACAGATGAACCACCGACGTGTCAGCAAAAAAGTGTTGTAACGTCACTACAGTAAGCGAATCGTCAACTGTTCCAAATTCAACAACGCGCTGCAAATAGATCGGTAACAAATCGGGATAGAGAGAGTCCAAATGTGCTAAAGCAACTGGAATATCTTGACCCTTCATCGCCCAAAAATCTTGGTCAAATCGACCAATTTTTACTTTCAAATCACTATCAGAGGTATCTGCTTTACGTTTTTCGCCCGTACAAGCGACGAACGCAAAGAGGATGAGCAGTAAAAGAAAACCATTTTTTTTCATAGCTATCTGTTTCTATAAACAAGTGTGCAAAGTTACATTTTTTCTCCTAATTTTGAAAACTATTTAGACTTAGTTTAAATAAAAAATTAGCACTATTGTGACATCTGTAAAAAAACACTATCTTTGTCACCGATTTCAGAAGTGGCAACACTTCGTATCTACATGCTTAGGGGTGCCATTCCGGCTGAGATTATACCCTTTGAACCTGCGCAGGTAATGCTGTGAAGGGAAAAAGTTCTAAAAATTCTCCACCTTAAGTAGTTTTCAAGTTTTACAAAAAAACCAGACAATGGTCGTGGTCACGAACGATTTCTACTTGAATCTACTTTTCCCTGCGCTTGTAGTTTTGTTTAACCCGATAGAGGAAAATTAAAACCCTTTATCACAACATTCAAAGCTATATGCAAAAAAAACTCATCGCAGCATTCGTGCTACAACTGATGGTAAGCGCACTTTGGGCGCAACAAACAGTCACAGATTCCATTTCACTAAGAGGTGAATTAGAAGAGATTATTGTCTCCTCAATACGTTTGGGCAATAACACGTCAATCACCACAGGCACATTCACATCGCATGAACTTCAACAACAAAACACAGGCGTAAATTTACCCTATTTGCTAACCACAACACCGTCCTTAGTCGTGACTTCTGATGATGGTTTAGGTATTGGTTACACCTATTTTCGCATACGAGGAACAGACCAAAATCGCATCAATATGACCGTGAATGGCGTTCCACTAAACGATGCAGAATCGCAAACGGTTTTTTGGGTGAACATAACCGATTTGGCGTCATCCATGAACAGTGTGGAGGTTCAACGAGGCGTGGGCACATCGACCAATGGCGCTGCCGCTTTTGGCGCTTCGGTAAACATGCAAACCGACAAAGCAGCTTTAGAACCATACGCCACACTCACATTCAATGGCGGCATGTACAACACATTTCGCGAAAGTGCCAAACTGAGCACCGGATTACTTAAAAATGGATTTGTCTTCGATGGCCGTTTTTCTAAAGTCAATAGTGATGGCTATCTGCAACGAGCGGCTTCAGATCTCTACTCATTTTACGCCTCAGGCGCTTGGTATGGGGAAAATACGATGGTCAAATTGATGACGTTTGGTGGTGGCGAAAAAACCTACATGGCTTGGGATGGAATTGATGCAGAAACATTGGCAAACGATCGCCGTTACAATCCTGCTGGTCACTACATCGACGATGATGGAAACGATGCGTTTTACGCCAATCAGACCGATAATTATGCACAACAACAAGCACAACTCCACGTGTCTCATATTTTCAATGCTCGTTGGAATCTCAATGGTGCTCTACATTACACACATGGAAATGGTTATTATGAACAGTACAAAACATCTGCAAAATTCAAATCGTATGGCTTGCCAAACTTTACTGACACGTTGGGGAATACCATAAAGAAATCGGATTTAATACGACAAAAACATCTGCAAAACCATTTTTATGGAGGCGTGATGGCTGTGAATTATAATCGCACAAACATACATGCCACGTTTGGTGGTGGCATCAACAACTACCAAGGCGACCATTTCGGAAACGTGCTTTGGGTGAGAAACTACAACGAATCAATTCCAAAGGATTATGAGTATTATCGCAACCAAGGAACTAAATTTGATGCAAACGCTTACCTTAAAGCCGATTGGGAAATTTGTGCTGGATTAACCGTTTTTGGCGACCTGCAATACCGATATGTCAATTACGAATTGGATGGCATCAATGATGAAGATTTAGACTCCATTCCGGTGAACGAAACATTTCATTTTGTGAATCCTAAAGCAGGCATTTCCTACACGAAAGGTGGACACCAAGCCTATTTTAATTTTGCCATCGCCAACCGTGAACCTAATCGCAAAAATTATACGGAAGCCGGTCCGAATGATGTGCCAAAAGCCGAGCGCTTGTTTGATTACGAATTTGGTTATCATTTTTCGCACCAACGATTTAGCGTAGGCGCCAATTTCTATGTAATGGATTATGACAATCAACTCGTACTGACTGGAAAACAGAGCGACACAGGCGCCTATTTAACCAAAAACGTAAAAGATAGTTATCGTGCTGGAGTCGAATTAATAGGTGGCGTACAAATCGTAAAATGGTTGCGTTGGGATGGAAATATCACCTTAAGTCAAAATAAAATTTTAAATTTTTCCGATTGGGTGGATGATTGGAATGCTGATTGGAACGACCCATTGGTAAACGAAAATGGAGGTCAAGTTCAAGTCAATTATGGAACAACTAATATATCGTTTTCACCAAACATCACGGCAGTTAGCAGTTTTCAATTTGATATAAAAGGATTTAATGCCATTTTACAAACCAATTACGTAGGCGAACAGTTTTTAGATAACACAAGCAGCGTTGCCGCCAAACTTGACGATTATTGTATCACTAATTTACGCTTAGCCTATGCGTTACCAGTAAAAAAAGCAGTAAAAAATATCACTTTTTCGGTACAACTAAATAATTTATTCAACACACTTTACGCTTCAAACGGAGGAAGTTATAGCTATTTTGACGATACAACAGGTGAGTTTACAAGAACGAATCAACAACAGATTCCATGGTATTATGCCCAAGCTGGATTTAACATACATGGCGGACTCACTGTTACATTCTAAGTTTTCGCATCGAAAATAGGACTTTGATGCTCTGCAACTAACGATTTAAACTCTCTTAACACGGCTTTTTATCAAAAAGATTGTGTTATTCAAGAAAAAGATGTAATTTTGTCAGGCTTACTGAAAAAATAGCAGACTTATGCAACTATCAGAAATTCAATCAGTCAAACAACGCTTTGGAATCATCGGTATGTCAGCCGCGCTCAATCGCGCCATTGACGTTGCCGTTCAGGTATCGGCTACCGATTTGTCGGTGCTTATTACAGGTGAAAGCGGTGTTGGAAAAGAAAATTTTCCGCAAATCATTCATCAATATAGTCACCGTAAACACAACGCTTATATTGCCGTGAATTGTGGCGCAATTCCTGAGGGAACGATTGATTCAGAACTGTTCGGACACGAAAAAGGCGCTTTTACGAGTGCCACTTCCGATCGCAAAGGCTATTTTGAAGTAGCCGATGGCGGCACTATTTTTCTCGACGAAGTCGGTGAATTGCCACTTTCGACACAAGTACGTTTGTTACGCGTATTGGAGGCAGGTGAATTTATGCGAGTTGGCTCCTCGAAAGTACAAAAAACCAACGTGCGTGTAGTGGCAGCTACCAACTTACACATGCAAGACGCCATTCGAAATGGTCGTTTTCGTGAAGATTTGTACTACCGTTTGAACGCTGTTCCTATTCATATTCCACCATTGCGTGAACGCAAAGAAGATATTTTGCTCTTATTCCGTAAATTCGCTAGCGATTTTGCTGAAAAATACAAAATGCCTGTCATCAAAGTGACCGAAGAAGCGCAAACGATGTTGAAAAATTATTACTGGAAAGGCAACGTTCGTCAATTGAAAAATATCACCGAGCAGATTTCGGTAATCGAACAAGAACGCACCATTACGGCCGAGAGTTTAAGCGCTTATCTACCCAATCAAGAGTCGAGCACACTGCCAGCGTTATTAGCCCGACAAGAGGAACAAAAATCATTCAATAGCGAACGAGAAATTCTCTATCAAGTCTTATTCGACATGAAAAAAGACATGAACGATTTGAAAAAATTAGTCAATGAAATCATGTCCAATGATCATTCGCACGATTATCAGCCACGATTTAACGAAACTAACAAACCAACTTTTGCAACACAATCAGATGTACCAAATGACGTCATTAATTTAGTAAATCCAGTGAGTAAAGGTAAAATCCTGCACAATCGTCACGCCGAAGATACCGAAGAGTATGTGGAAGAGTCGTTATCGCTCATTGATGCCGAAAAAGATATGATTATCAAAGCGCTAGAACGCCATAATGGCAAACGTAAATATGCCGCGCAAGATTTAAAAATATCAGAACGGACACTTTACCGCAAAATCAAAGAATACGGACTCGAATAACAGCACATCATGACTAAAAAACTCGTCATTTTCTCTCTTATAAGCATCGTACTAGCCAGTTCGTGTTCCATTTCGTACAAATTCAATGGCGCATCTATTGATTACTCGAAAGTGCGCAGTATCACCATTGTCGATTTTACGAATCAAGCGACATTAGTCTATCCTCCGATGATTACGTCGTTTAATGAAAAGGTAAAAGATGCCTATACAAAACAAACACGCCTTCAATTAGCCAAGCGCAATGGCGATTTACAAGTAGAAGGCGAAATTACTGGCTACACGCTTACGCCACTCTCTATTGGATCAGATGCTTATGCGGCTGAAACGCGATTGACAACCACCGTACGCGTGAGGTTTACCAATAACACCAATACGGAAGAGAATTTTGAGCGAACATTCAGTGCAAACCGAACATTCCCGAGTACTTCTACGTTAGAAAGCGTACAGGACCAATTAGTAACTGAAATGATTGAAGAAATTGTAGATAATATTTACAACGCCACTGTCGCCAATTGGTAAACAGACAAAAGTTCTGCTCATAAACAGAAAATCAGATATTAAGAGCTATAAAATTTGAAATATCCGAAAAAAAGTAGTTACTTTGCAGTCCGATTTTCGGTCGTTTGCAAGATTTTTTAAAAACAATAAATAAATTTATCAATATGTACCTATTTTTAACCATTCTCGCTGTTGTAGCATCCATTATTTTGGTGTTAATTGTCCTTGTACAAAACTCAAAAGGTGGTGGTCTTGCTTCTAGTTTCTCAAGTTCAAACCAGATTATGGGCGTTCGCAAAACGACCGATTTCTTGGAAAAAGCCACTTGGGTATTGGTTTCAGTCATTGTTATTTGTAGTGTATTGTCAGCTGGCTTCACTAAAAAAACAGGTGAGGTTAGAACTTCTGAAATTTCTGCCGAAGCACAAGCTGTTCAAGAAACTGCTGCACAACAGCAAACTGCTCCATTCGGAGAAACTGCTCCTGAAAACTAATAAACAGTACAAATCATCTAAAAAAGCCTCACGTTTGTTGAGGCTTTTTTATGTTATGAAAGTAACGCGAATAAAGATTTTGAATAAAAAATTGGATATTTGCTAAATTTTAAAAAAAAAGAGTACCTTTGCACCACATTTTTAGGGTAGTTACCAGAGTGGCCAAATGGGACTGACTGTAACTCAGTTGTCTTTCGACTTCGGTGGTTCGAATCCATCACTACCCACTTTTTAAAACAGAGCTTTTAGCTCTGTTTTTTTTGTTTTATCTCATCACCACAATAAAAAATTATATTTAATGATTAATTATATTGTTTTTGTATATATTTGTGAATTATTCATTTAAATAATATACAAAGATGAAAAAACAAAGATTAATCATTATGTTGTTGATTTTGTGTTGGTTCTCTACATGTAAAGCATCAGAAGAAAAAGAATTGTATTACTTTGCAAACACAAATATCCTAGCCGCAGAAATAAATACTCAATCTTCAGAAATCCTATGTGATCTACAAAACAAAGATTCCTTTATTTTTTATTCAAATGAAGAAATTATTATTGCGGATAAACTGTCTTTACACACAACAAAAACAAAAGGCTTAGTCTACTTAATAATTGATGGTCACAGTACAGACGAAAAAGGAGTAAAGCTCTACCATAAAGTAGCATATCCTATTATTGCAAAAGACAACAATGCGAAAGAAAAAATATTGATTGCTCATCAATGCGTAGCGAAAATGGAACAGAACTGCCAATTTAAATATAATGAATCTAATGAAATCTGTGGTTGTAAGTGTGTGGATTGTACAAATACTTTGGAAACATGTAATCATTCAATCACCACGATATTACAACCACTTCAACCACAATAAATATTGAATCAAAACAAATATACTTATCTTTGTGATGACGGAAATCATGAAATTCTCTGTTATAAACGATATAAAACAAGAGCTTTTACTATTAGAACGCTTGCGGAGCGTACACCGAACAAAGGGAACTTGACTATTTTTTATATCAAGTAAATAAAATACTTTAATGTTAAATGCAAGATATTAATGTTATGGAAACATTTAAAATTATGAGAACAATTACAATATTTGCTCTATTAATATTGATAATTACCCCTCTTTGGCGCAAGTTTCCCAACTTGTGCCTATAATAAAAGGCAGTTTCTAACTGGCAAATAAATTAATGAGTAGGAAATATAAATTTCATAATCCTCGGGGTATTTATTTAGAGGTAAATCTTTCCTTATTCATTATTAATTATCCATAGCTGTTCCTTGCTCCATCTTGGCTCCATCTTAGCTGAAACCGTGCTAGGTTTAACGCTGTATTTTTGTTTGAGCGAATCATCAAAAATGTGTATCTTTGTTGTGATTTAACCACACCACTATGGAATCAGAATTAGAACGTCGTAGTCGCCTCGATTTCACAAAGCGCAAAACCGACCTTTTACCCTACATTCAAACCTATTTCCCCAATGTTTCAGCTACTCAGTTCAAACAGTGGGAAGATGCTGGTGCACTAGAATCAAGACTCATAGATGGAGAAACGTATTATTTCAACCGAGCTGCCGAAAATCTATTTCGAATTGATGCCGTTGCACGTGCTCGCAAAGAAGCTGTTGATGGTATACAGATTCCGCCACGTGATCAGACACTCAAAACACATCTTCCTGAAGTAATTCAACAGGTGAAAACATCAGGCAAACACCAAGGATTGCCCAAATCGTTCAAAATGACTTTTTCGCTCGTCGTAAAAGCTGATGTCATTCCTGCTGGAGAAGCTATTCGCTGTTGGTTACCCTACCCTCGAACAGACGAAAAACGTCAAACCAATATACGCCTACTAAATACAAGCGAGCAACACTACGAAATTGCACCCGATACGTGTGCTCATAAAACAATTTATCAAGAGAAGCAAGCGCAACCAGGCAAGCCAACTCTCTTTTCGGTCGCCTACTCCTTTGACATCATACCAGAATGGCAACCACTAAACCTAGAAAACGTAAAACCGTACAACAAAAAGACAAACACTTATCGTGAATTTTGCGCAGAGCGCCCACCACATATTCTGTTTTCTAAAGCGGTTAAAAAGTTATCAAAAACCATTGTTGGGCAAGAAGAACAGCCTTACACGAAAGCAAAACTGCTCTTCTCTTGGCTGCGCACACATTATCCGTGGGCAAGTGCGCGAGAATATTCGACTATCGAACACATTTCGGATTACGTGATTGCCAACAAACATGGCGATTGCGGACAATTAAGTTTGTTATTCATCACACTCTGTCGCTACAATGGCATTCCTACTCGTTGGCAAAGTGGCTTTATGTTGCATCCCAATGGTAAGAACTTACATGATTGGGCCGAAATTTATTTTGAAGGCCTAGGATGGATTCCTGTGGATGTCTCTTTTGGACTACAAAACTGGGCTACGGATGACGATACGCGTTTTTTCTTCTTCGGTGGACAAGATGCCTACCATTTGATCATCAACAACGATTTTGCACAACCTTTGAGTCCTGAAAAACAGTTTATGCGCAGCGAAACCGTCGATTTTCAGCGTGGCGAAGCAGAATGGCGCAAAGGAAATTTGTATTTTGATAACTGGGACTACCATTTCACCATAGAAGAAATTTAACCCAGAAACCTTTATTATTTAAACCCCATATATGGTATTTTTACAAGTAGAAAATCTTACAAAATCGTTTGGCGACCATCTGTTATTCGATCAAATTTCATTTGGCATCGAACAAGGTCAACGGGTCGCACTCATCGCCAAAAATGGTACGGGGAAAACGACACTACTCAACATACTCACCGACAAAGAAGATTACGATAATGGCACCATCACGTTTCGGCGTGATTTACGCATCAGTTTTTTATCACAAGAGCCTCAATTTGAACCTGGAATCACTGTTTTAGAAGCCTGTTTTACTTCAGATAATGACATTGTAAAAGCCATTGCTAATTACGAACGTTTGGTGCAGATACACGAACAGAGCGAACAGTATGCGGATGAATTGCAATTGGCGATGTCTGACATGGATCGGCTAAATGCGTGGGATTACGACGTACGAATAAAACAGATTCTAGGAAAATTAAATATTCACGATCTCGAACAATCGGTAGATGAACTGAGTGGTGGACAACACAAACGGGTAGCTTTGGCCAATGTGCTGATTACAGAACCTGATTTATTGCTGCTCGACGAGCCAACTAATCATTTGGATTTGGAAATGGTAGAATGGCTAGAAGATTTTTTGAGTCACTCAAAGATGACACTGCTCATGGTGACGCACGATCGCTACTTCTTGGATCGTGTTTGTAACGATATTCTCGAAATTGACCAAGAACAACTATTTCATTACCGCGGCAATTATAGCTATTATTTAGAGAAACGCGAAGCGCGCATCGAAAACTTCAATACAGAAACGACACGTACACAAAATCTCTATCGTAAAGAACTTGATTGGATGCGTCGCCAACCGCAAGCACGTGCCACCAAAGCACAAAGCCGCATTGATGCCTTTTACGATATCGAAGAGCGAGCCAAGCAACGTATAGCAGAGAAACAGGTCTCATTGGGCGTAAAAGCGGCTTATTTGGGCAGTAAAATATTCGAAGCACAATACGTCTCCAAAGCCTTTGGCGACTATAAAATTCTCGACAACTTCTACTACAACTTTTCGCGGTACGAAAAACTCGGCATCGTAGGAAAAAATGGTACGGGAAAAACCACCTTCCTCAAAATGCTACTCGGCGAAGTAGCTCCTGACAGTGGACGATTTGACGTAGGTGAAACCGTTCAATTTGCCTATTACAGCCAATCAGGACTCCAATTCGACGAGCGCATGAAAGTGATTGATGCCGTACGCGATATTGCAGAAGAGATTGACCTTGGAGGAGGAAAAAAAATGAGCGCGTCACAATTTTTAAACCATTTTTTGTTTCCACCAGAAAAACAGTACGATTTTATTGCCAAATTAAGTGGTGGCGAAAAACGTCGTCTCTACTTATGCACCATACTCATCAAAAACCCCAATTTTTTGATTTTAGATGAGCCTACAAACGATTTGGATATCGCCACACTCAATGTATTGGAAGACTATTTAATCAGTTTCAAAGGCTGCGTGATTGTGGTGAGCCACGACCGTTTTTTTATGGATAAGGTAGTAGACCATTTGCTGGTGTTCCAAGGCGATTGTAAAATTAAAGATTTTCCGGGAAATTATTCTGATTACAGAGCGTGGCAAGAACTTATGGATGCGGAAGAACTTGAAAAAAAGAATACACAGACTATCGCACAATCAGAAAGCAGAAAACAAGAACCTACGAAAAAAGAAAAAAGAGTGGACGAAAAACGCAAACTCACTTTCAACGAAAAACGCGAACTGCAAAATCTGGAACAGGAACTAGAATTGTTGGAACGAGAGAAAAAAGAACTAGAAACAAATCTATCATCAGGCTTATTGAACACAGAAGAGATTGTGGCTCAATCTAAGCGTTTCTCAGACGTTTCAGAACTCCTAGACGAGAAAACCATGCGTTGGTTGGAGTTAAGCGAATTAATAGACTAAAGAGTCTGTTCGCTTAGTTGCTTGCGGCGTTTTCTATAGACGTAGAAGCCATAAATCAGCATAAAAAAGAGTAACACGTGACCACTACCTACAGGGTCATCTACCACACCACCCGGATTTCCTCCTGGTCCACCACCTGGTCCGCGCATCATAATTGAAGATTCAATATCAGGGTTATTAGCTTCAAATCCACGATAGAGCACACCAACATCAGAAAACATATCTATCGATTTTTGGAAATGAATAGTCACTCCACCACGAATAGTTGAGGCTACATTAATTTGATTCCGAGAATTATAAATAGTTCTCTGAGTTTGATTCCGAGAATTATAAATAGTTTTCGGAGAGTGCGTAGAGACAGAACCGACAACAGAGCCAACAACAGAACTACCTACAATAACAAGCGGTTCCGACATGTCTATTTTTTTCAACCTCAAATCAATATAAGCAGGTCCTCCATTAGAGAAAGGCTCTATCATACCTATATGTTGGGCTATGAGAGATGTATTACCCCAAATAAGAATATTTAAGATAATACATACTTTTATTTTATGTAACATCGTAATCTTTTTTACCTAACACTTAGTTTTACTGTTTATTAATTAGACGTGTGACCAAACACGCTTTATCTCACTAATACTTTTTTATTCGCTACACCCTTATCGGTTACAACTTCAAAGAGATAAACACCCGAAGGGAGTTTCACTTCAAAAACGCTTGTCCACAAATTTTGTTCTTGTTCTACCATTTGTCCTGCCATATTGAACACCGTCAGTTTTTCAATCGTAGCCGATGTGTACACTAAAGCAGAACCTGCTTCCCTATTATAAATGGTGACATCATTACTCGCTGATTCAGCAGTTTCTACCTCGGTGGTTGTATGGTACATGACACGTAAATAGTAACGTAATTCATCTGCCAGTGGAGCTTCTAAATCGACTGAAATACCTTCGTAAAGTTGTGTCGAGTTACTTGTGAAAGCATCGTACAAATAGAGTGTTTCGTCGAAACTATTAACGCCTTTAAATTGCAAGTTTACCTGTAATGGGTTTTTTGATTTATCAATTACACGAAATGCTAACGGAATCATATCAATATCAGAAACAGCATTGATAGACAAGGCTCTATTATCGGCAATCGTATAAATGGCAGATGGAGTCATCGTTTTATCAAGCATCAATAGGTCTGCATCTTCGCCCATCACGTAAGCACGAGATGCGGCATTATTTTGAGCAACAATAGCGCGACTTTTTACACCATTACGTTCTGCGTCAATATGTAAAACGCCACCAGCAACGAGAGAGTTATGCGCAACAGCTTTGCTACGAGCACGTGCAGGACTTGGGTTTGGAACTCCTTGTGGAGCACCCAAAGGAACAATATTGCCCATGCTTGCTTTAAAATTCACCGTCAACGAGGTAACATCTGCCGTAGTTTGTACTAAGAAAGAGCGCATTGGACCAATACAATGAATCTCTGAAGTAGAGGTCGTCAGTCCATTAAGTGGAGTTACAGGTATAGTTGTTTGAATATCAGAATCATACAACCAGAACGTACCAGATAACGCGGGATTTTGAGCAAAAAACAGTTCTAAATCCAAATTCGCCATCAACGGATTACCTATCAAAAATATGCGACCAGGCGTAGCGTTTGTAAGTGTTACTTTCATCGTTTCACCATCTGCTTCAGTGGGTTTGAATCCCAATTTGCCATAATCAACTGGACGGGTAATAGGCACAAGATATTTAGCTGCCGTCAATGGCGTGTCGTAGGTGGAGCTATAATAACGATAAGATGTTTCAGTTTTAGGGAAACGCACGACTACGGAGTTCACACTTGTATTTGGTGCA
This sequence comes from Paludibacteraceae bacterium, assembly GCA_035270405.1. Taxonomy (GTDB): domain Bacteria; phylum Bacteroidota; class Bacteroidia; order Bacteroidales; family Paludibacteraceae; genus W0P28-013. Next base: position 17,667 of record DATFIF010000153.1, read on the forward strand.
TATTCGCCCCACAAAGCAAAACCAGTACCTGGCGCATACGCATTACCTAAATAATTGACTGGATCTGTCCACGTGGTGGAAGTGACTGTCACAACTGAACCAACTGTCACATCGTAGGTCTCTTTGTTGTAAACCGAGTGCCAAAATGGATAATGCACAGAGCGATTATCAACCGGCAGTAAATTTTGAAAGGGTTGAGTTGTGTCGCCGTTTTTAGGAATATACATGTCGCCTGATACAATTCCAGTCATGGGAGCCGATAGTAATTCCCAATGATTTGTCTCCGTCTTCATATCTACCCAAGCTTTATCATAATTTAATTTCTGCTGATTTAACAACATAGCACCTGGCTTGAAATAAATATTTTTGCAATCCCATTTTTTATAATTCAAGTCGTATGTGATGTAAGCTTGCGAACCAACTTCGGTGACGTGTTGATCTGGAGTCACTGGTAGCGCTGGAGAGCTTCCTGCATCTTCAATGATTACGCTCGTGTGTGATAATGGCACGAATCCTTCTCCCACAGAATTTCCTGACGTCCAATTCGCATCATTATTCCACGAACGATTACCCGTTAATGGTTGCCAAATGACCACTTCTGGTACGACATTCACTTTAAAATAGGCAGCTTTTACAGCACACTCATCACCTGATAAACCCTCTAAAGGTGCATAAAAATCGTAAGAATAACCGCCTTTCAAAGTAAATCCAGGGGTATTACCGGCTTTTGGGGTTACCGAAATAGATTCTCCAACATTAGGCTGAATATTAGAGGGAGTCAAATTGAAAATAGTGACGTTAGAATTATAGGTCGGATCGGTGGAAGCATATAATTTAATTTCTGAAATAGTCACTTCGCCATCTTTAGTTCTTACAGGAACAGAGAACGTATGATTGGCGTCATATTCTGACAAACGAACCACGGTAGGAGCACCTATCAAGGCTTCTGGCAAAATTTCAGGACCAAATGTCAACGAGGCTGCTGCGGTCAAAACAATGCGCACGGGTTCATTACAAACAACCAAATCACCTGAACCTTCAGAAATCACACCTGTTCCTAGAATTGGCCAAACAATAAAAATAATAGGTTTACCATCAGTTGGAATACCAATAGCTACTTTGCGTTTGTATAGATCGAATTTCGTACTTTCTGCTGTTAATAAATTTTTGTAAGCCGTGGTATAAACGCCAGTAACTGGTTGATTAAAAGTAGTGGCTGTTTTGTAAACACTTCGGAATGCCCAAAGAGCTGTTGACAATTGATCCAGATTAGTGGGGTCTCCACGGTAAAAATCCGAATAACAATATCCTTGAATAACACTCATCGATTCGTTCTGAGAATCGAACACACGAATGGAAACTTCATAACTCTGACCCGCACACAAAGTACTAACAACACCGCCGCGCTGTAATTGATCATTCAAGGTTAACTGCGAGCGTGGCTGTACAACAAATGAACTGACATTACCACAATCCAAATCAAAAACAGGAGCGCCAACAACTAACACTGATTTATATTCAAAACCCAGTTGGAATACTGCACTTCTATTGATAATGTATAAAATAGGACGCGAAGAGATAATACCAGTTTCAGGATCCATTACAGATTCATTCACAAAGAAGAAATCGACCGTTTTACTTTCATTAGCGGCCGTACCCAAATATTCTTGTAAACTGGTATAAACATAACTAGAGCCATATTTAGTAGCAATTTGAGCGATTGTTAAACCATTTTGCAAATTCAATTGACCATACAAATTAGCATTTCCATTCAAATAGTTCAAATTCAGAATCGTATTATCAGCAGTCTGCCATTGATAATAAAAAGTAGCATCTCCACCAGACACTGACCACGCATACGAAGGATTATCATAGTCGGCACGTAACACCGCTACAATCTCATCTTCTTTTGCCCCGCAAGCCATAATCGCTTGGAACGATGAAGTTGGAGGATTACTGACATAAATACGAATATCATCGATGGCAAAGTCATTACCTGAAGACGACTCACCATTATTCACAATACGTAAACGATACTCGTCATACTCTTGTTCATTCAACTGTAAATCAAAAAATACTTGAGTCCAAGAACCACGTATTTTCATAACGCCGGTAGTAAACATGGAGATGTTTTCTTCTACATTACCACGAATACCGGAAATTACAAAATTAAGGTTAGCTGCACTATTTGCATTCGCCAAATCGGCCACCCAAGCTGAAAAATAGATAGAGGTACCTGGACAAAGACGACCATTAATTTTCAAATCGGCAATTTTACCAGGTTTTTCACTCGCATCGACATAGAAAAAATAACCATTATCTTTACCGCCACGATTGTCAATACCATTATACAACCAATTCATGCCAGCGCCTGTGGTGGTACGGATTAAACTGTACTCACCCCAATCAGTAGTGATTCCATCGTATCGAATCGAATTATGATAATTGAATCCGTAAGTCCCTTCATTCCAAGGAAGTGGATTTGGATAGTAAATATCGGTTCCACCATCAGTATAGTCGAACGACCGTTTTTCGACCAGTGTATAGCGTTTATCTAAATCTACATTGGTAATAATTGCCTTTCCGGCGGTTTCCTTAACGGGACCAACTTTGGCTACATCTTTATAAACTACTGTAAATTTAGCAATGTTTACGCCGTTTGCCGTGAGCGTGTAAACCACTGTTTGAGGCGTATTAACGACTGCAGGTTGAATTAATCGGTTGTCAATAACTGTAGGTGAAATGGTGGCTGTTCCCCTTTTCCACACAGGCGTTGTGATAATAGCTGGATCAGCTGGATTTACAAAATAATTAGTCGTAGCCGCACCACCCGTATATCTATATTTTGGGCCAATAGAAATAGTTGCACCAGTAGGAGCCACAATGTTATATTCTTCTAGAAATGTAGAACCTGTACAAGTCGACAAAGCTGTTGCTATCTCTTGTGCATTTCTAATATCATAGATAACGCGGTACGAAAGTGTTGGCTCTGTGAATGTTGAACCAGTGATGTGATCTTTATTACGTGATATATCAACCGCTACTTTCTTGTTGACAGGCGTAGCAGGCATAGCATACGTCGTAATTCCTGGATTGCCTCCGTGAATCATAAAGTCGCCATAAGCACCAATTTGTGATTGTAAATAATTATATGTGGTAGTGTGTGTCAATGCAGCACCTACATCTGAATCCGTATCGTAGTTGTACCAACGGTAATACTGTTTTGAGGAACCACCATCTGAGGGCACAGGCAATTCTAATCTACGAGAGGTGCCTGCTTTAACATATATCACCTCTTCTAACGTATGAACGCCTTGCATACCATTAGCTTGAAAAGAGCGATTAGAGGCTCCTTTTTGATGTAAAAAACCTGCTATTTGTACACATTGTGCAGTTGCTTTATACGTCACGCCATCAATAACACCTGTGGCTGTGAGTGTTGCGGTTAATAGTGTAGAACCAGTATTCGCCGAAGTGGTATAAATATTCAACCCTGCACGCGCCTCATTATTTTTAGCAAAACCCGAGTTTCCCGATAAAGCATAGGTTAAATTGGTTATAGTCGGATAAGTATTAGTTGACTGAACTTGTGAAACTACTACCGTATCTGCACCATTCAAATAAGCGGTGTAAGTGGTAGTATAAGTTGTAGCAGCGAGTGAAAAATAGTTATATTGAGCTGCTGTTTGAGGAAATTCATAATAAGTTGGGGTAAAACTCATCTGAGACGTTTTACTTGTATACGTAAACAGGGTTGGTTCTTGTCGAATTGTAGCCTCAGCAGAATGTACGGTGCCATCAGGAAATGTGATAGTAGCACTCAACAACCCATTTCGATAGTTGTATGAGCTATTTGCCTGAGCTGTAACCGTAGCAGCTCTATCGTATGAATGAGCATTCAACACAAAACCTGCATCGCCCGAAAGCGCGTAGCTAACAGGCCTAGTAATATCCGATGTTACCACATTAGGAGTGCCTTTTACATTACTAGTAGCGTTGTTTTTATCAGTATAAGTAGTTACTGCAGAAGTGGTAATGGTAGAAGTAGGCGTAAAATCTTGCCCACAATACCATTTATCACACTCTTTACTGGTGGGAGACAACGAAAACGAACGATTGGTAGTAGTTGTAACCGTAGCGCTCGAGAATTTATTCACCGTCAAAACAGTCGCTTTGTTAGAGCGCGTATTACTACTCCAAGCACCTTTATTATCACAACGAACATACCTAACCGTTCCCACACTTCGTAAATAATAAGTATTGTAAACCGACCACGTATCTGCTGGAGAATAGATACCCAAATTATCATTCGAAAACCAAGCCAAAGCCCAACC